>JBEVDF010000143.1:0-9481 GCA_040514145.1 Aeromicrobium sp. | reverse complement strand
CGCGGCGAGGGCGTGGTGGCGGCGACGGTGAGGGCCTGGACCTCGGCCAGCAGCGGCCGGCGTCCCTCCATCGTGACCGTGACGCACGTGCCCGGGACGGGCGACTCGTGGCGCGAGACGAACAGGCCCGTGGGATCGGGCACCTCGACGATGCCGGCGTCGACGAGGTCGAAGCAGCCGATCTCGTCGACCGGGCCGAACCGGTTCTTCGTGGCGCGCAGCAGGCGCAGCCGGCTGGTGCGGTCACCCTCGAACTGCAGGACGACGTCGACCAGGTGCTCCAGCACGCGGGGACCGGCGACCGAGCCGTCCTTGGTGACGTGCCCGACCAGCAAGGTGGCGATGCCCTCGGCCTTGGCGCGACCGATCACCGTGGCGGCGACCTCGCGCACCTGGGTGACCCCGCCGGGGACGCCCTCGATCGCCGCCGAGCCGATCGTCTGGACCGAGTCGACGATCAGCAGGCTGGGCTTGACCGCGTCGATGTGGGTGAGCAGGCCACCGAGGTCGGTCTCGGCGGCGAGGAAGAGCTCGTCGGTCAGGGCGCCGGTGCGCTCGGCCCGCAGGCGGACCTGGGCGGCGGACTCCTCGCCGGAGACGTAGAGCGTGCGGCGGCCGGCGCGCGCCCACCGGGCGGCCACCTCGAGCAGCAGGGTGGACTTGCCCACGCCGGGCTCGCCAGCCATCAGCATCACGGCACCGGAGACGACGCCGCCGCCGAGGACGCGGTCGAGCTCGGGGATGCCCGAGCCGACGGCGGCCGCCTCCGTGGCGGTGACCTGGGCGATCGGGACGGCGGGACTGGAGACGGGGCCGGCCGTGGTGCGGCCGTTGCGCGAGCTGCCGCCGACGACGTCGACGGTGCCCCACGCCTGGCACTCGCCGCAGCGGCCGACCCATTTGCCCGTGGTCCAGCCGCACTCGGAGCAGGCGAACGCGGAGGCGGTCTTCGGTGGCATGGGAAGGAGCCTAGACGCGGGGTCCGACAGACCGTGGGGTCAGACGCGGACGATCCCGTCCGGCGTCTCGAACTCGGCCGCGAGGATGCCCGGGGCGCCGTTCGGGGCGACCCAGCGGACCTCGATCTGCTCGAGGGCGCCGACGGCCGGCTCGCCCAGCCAGTCGGCCAGCCGCTCGGGGCTGCCGGCGATCTCCAGGCCGACGAGCGAGATCTCGGACTCGGCCATCTGCGAGGGGTGCTCCTCGGGCGGGACGTCCCAGCAGGTGACGAAGGGCAACTGCGGATCGGCGCGCATGCCGTGGACGCCGATCTGCTTCCACGTCAGGTTGTAGCCATCGGGGCGGTGACGGTTGCCCGGCACTGCGTGACGGCCGATGCGGTGCTCCACGGGCTCGATGTCCTCGACCGACACGCACCAGCCGAGCCAGCCGCCGCCGAGCTCGGAGCGCGCCCGGACGGCCTGGCCGAAGGGGGCCTTGTCGGAGGCGGGGTGCTCGAGCGCCTCGACGACTTCGAGGTACTGCCGGTTCTTCAACGGAAGGATCATGTTGTTGGTGCCGAAGCGCGGGTGGATGCCACCGGCGTGGAAAACGGCGCCGAACTTCTCGCTCAGTTCGGCCGTGGTCTCGATGAGACCGGCGGGTCCGACTGCAAACGACAGATGATCGAGGTGCATACGACATTGTTGCCCGTCAGCGGTTCCCGACTTCAAGCAGGGTCATCTTGGGTCGGCGGGATGCGGCACCGGCCGCCCGGCCGCGACGAAGCGCTCGCAGTGGCCGACGAGCTCGGCGTAGCCGGCCTCGCCCATGAGCGCGGTCAGCTCCGCGCGGTTGCCGATGTAGACGGGGTCGGCCGCCACGTGGGCCTCGGTGTTCGACGAGCAGTACCAGTCGAGATCAGCGCCGCCCGGGCCCCAACCGGCCCGCGTGTACTCGCCGATGCTGACCTCGGTGTAGGTCGAGCCGTCGCCCGGATCGACCTCGCGGAACTGCCGGCGCAGGGGCAACTGCCAGCACACGTCGGGCTTCGTGGTGTGCGGCTCGAGGCCGGTGGCCAGCGCATGGGCGTGCAGCGCGCAGCCGTAGCCGCCGGGGAAGTCGCGGGAGTTGTGGAAGATGCAGGCGCCGTCGGCGACGCGCGTCTTGAGCTCGCCGTCCTCGTCACGCTCGGTCCAGCCGCCGGCGTGGCCCAGGTCGTGCAGCTCCCACTCGGTGGGATCGAGTCGCTCCACGAACTCGGCGACGCGGGCGTGGTCGTCCTCGTCGCTGAAGTGCGCCCCGAGCGTGCAGCAGCCCGAATCGGGAGCGTTCGCGTAGATTCCCGGGCAGCCCGCGCCGAAGATGCAGGTCCACCGCGAGGTCAGCCAGGTGAGGTCGCAGCGGAACACCTCGGTGGCGTCGTCGGGGTTCGCGAACTCCACGAACGAGCGGGGGAATCCCAGGTCGACCTCGGGCACGCTCACACAGTAGGTCACGTGGCGGCACAACGGAGGCTGAGGAACGTCATCGCCGGGGGAGCCACTCACCACAGCGCGTGCCCGGCCGTGCTCACGCCTCGACGGATCGCTGCGCAGGCGCTCGCCTCGATGTCACACTGGACCCATGCGCATCGGCGTTCTCGACATCGGTTCCAACACCGGGCACCTGCTCATCGTCGACGCCTTCCGGGGCGGCCCGCCGGTGCCGGCCCACTCCTTCAGCGAGCCGCTGCGGCTCGCTGAGAACCTCGACTCCGAAGGGCACCTCACCCCCGAGGGCATCGATCGCCTCGTCAAGTACGTCACCGAGGCCGGATCGCAGGCCGAGGACAAGGGCGCCGAGCGCGTGCTGGCCTTCGCCACCTCCGCGGTCCGCGAGGCCGGCAACGCCGACGAGGTCATCGCGCGCGTCGCCGAGGCGAGCGGCACGCAGCTGCAGATCCTGCCCGGCGAGGACGAGGCGCGGCTGACGTTCCTCGCGGTGCGCCGCTGGTTCGGCTGGTCCTCGGGCCGACTGGGCGTGTTCGACATCGGCGGGGGCTCGCTCGAACTGGCGGTGGGGTCGGACGAGACGCCCGAGACCGTGACGTCCCTGCCCCTGGGTGCCGGCCGACTCACCCGCGAATGGCTCGACAAGGGGCTCGACCACGACGCGATGCGCCGCGAGGTGCGCCGCGAGATCGGTGCCGTGGCCGGGCCGCTGCTGCGGGGCGGACCGTTCGATCGCGCCGTGGCGACCAGCAAGACGTTCCGCTCGCTGGCCCGCATGTGCGGCGCGGCGCCGTCCGGCGACGGACCCTACGTGCGCCGCACGCTCCGGCACCGCGACCTCGTGGAGCTGGGGCAGGAGCTGCGGGTCGCCTCCGACGACCAGATCGCCGCGCTGCCCGGGGTCTCGGCCCTGCGCGCCCACCAGATGCGCGCGGGCGCCGTGGTGGCCGAGGCGACGATGGAGCTCTTCGGCATCGAGGAGCTGCTGATCTGCCCGTGGGCGCTGCGCGAGGGTGTGCTGATCGAGTACCTGGACCACCTGTGACCAGCATCGCCCTAGGCTGGGAGCCGTGAGCATGAGCTCGAGCCAACCCATGGTCTCGCTGTCCACGTCCTCGGTCTATCCCGACGGCACGGCAGCGGGTTTCGCGACCGCGGCGCGGTTGGGCTACGACGGGGTCGAGGTCATGGTGGGCCTCGACGACGTCAGCGCCGACACCACCGCGATCAAGGCCCTGGCGTCGTCGCACGACATCCCCGTGGTCTCGATCCACGCGCCCTGCCTGCTGGTGACGCAGCGCGTGTGGGGCACCGACTCGTGGGGCAAGCTGCACCGCAGCGCCGAGATGGCGCTCGACGTCGGCGCCGACACCGTGGTGGTGCACCCGCCGTTCCGGTGGCAGCGCGAGTACGCGCGCGGCTTCGTCGAGGGGATCGCCCGGCTCGAGGACGAGTACGACGTGGCCTTCGCGGTGGAGAACATGTACCCGTGGCGCTCGGGCAAGCGCGAGTTCCAGGCCTATGCGCCCGGCTGGGACCCGGTGCCCTACGACTACGAGAACGTCACGGTGGACTTCTCGCACAGCGCCACCTCGCGGATCGACTCGATGCAGCTCATCGACGACCTGGGCGATCGGCTGAGGCACATCCACCTCGCCGACGGGTCGGGCTCGATGAAGGACGAGCACCTCATCCCGGGCCGCGGCACGCAGGGCTGCGACAAGCTGCTGGGCCACCTCGCCGACCGGGGCTTCACCGGCCACGTCGTGGTGGAGGTCAACACCCGCAAGGCGGCCGACCGCGACGCCGACCTGCTCGAGGCGCTGGCCTACGCGCGGCTGCACCTGGCGCCGACGCCGGTCTGACCCGGCTCAGGAACGCTGGGCGACGTCGAACACGTTGCCGGCGGGATCGGTCAGCGTGACCCACCGGAAGCTCTCGTCGCCACGATCGGCGACGTGCCCGGCACCGGCCTCGCGCAGCCGGGCGACCTCGGCGTCGAGATCGTCGGCGAGCACGTCGAGGTGCAGGCGGTTCTTGCCCGGGGTGGGGTCCTCCACCTTCTGGAAGGCCAGCGTGGGGCTGTCGGGGACGGAGACGATGACGTACCAGCCGTCGTTCTCCTCGGTGATGGTGCCGCCGGTCTGCTCGGCCCACCAGGTGGCCAACGCCGTGGCGTCGGTCGTGTCGATCGTGATCATCGCTGGAGTGACAGTCATGAATCCACGCTACGACCGTGCCCGGACAGTCTGGTGGCGACGAGCGAGCCGACGATCAACTGCAACTGGTGGTAGACCATGAGCGGCAGGATCATCAGCGGGAAGGTGGTCGCGGAGAACAGCACGCTCGCCATCGGCAGGCCCGCCGCGAGCGACTTGTTCGTCCCGCAGAAGTAGATCGCGATGCGGGCGCCGCGCCCGAACCTCCGCCCGATCAGCCAGCACAGCAGGGACGACACGGCCAGCAGCCCGACGCAGACCGCGCCCACGACGGCGCCGTCGCCCCAGTCCAGCACGCTCCACACGTCGGCGTTGGTGCCGCGGCTGAACCCGGCGTAGACCACGAGCAGCACGGTGGAGCGGTCGAAGCGGCGCAGGCCCCGGTCGTGGCGCACGAGCCACGGACGCAGCCAGCGCCGCGCGACCTGCCCGACGAGGAACGGCACGAGCAGCAGGCCGACGATCCGCAGGACGGCCTCGGCGTCCACCGTGACGTCGCCGCCGAGCACCAGTGCGACCAGCAGGGGAGTGAGGAAGACGCCGAGCAGGCTCGAGGTCGAGGCCGCGACCACGGCGATGGCGCGATCGCCGCCGGCGATCGACGTGAACGCCACGGACGACTGCACCGTGGAGGGGACGAGGCACACGAACACCAGTGCGGCCAGCAGCTGCTGCGAGATCACGTCCGGAGCGAGCGGGGACAGGGCCAGGCCCAGCAGCGGGAAGACGAGGAACGTGACGGTCACGATCACGGCGTGCACGCGCCAGGCCGTCAGGCCGTGCACGACCTCGGCGGTGGACAGGCGCGCCCCGTACAGGAAGAACAGCGCGACGATGCCCGCCTGGACGAGCACGGACACCACGTCGAGCACGCCCCCCTGCGCGGGAAGGACGATCCCCAGGCCCGCCAGGCCGAGGATCATCACCACGAACGGGTCGATGCGCACCGGGCCACGATAGGCCCGGTCGGCGCGCCGTCGCCCGCGGGTTGCCGCCCGGTCACCGTCGATTCGCCTCACACTGGCACCGTGACTTCCATGAGTGAGACCACCATCGGCGCCGTCTGCGTGTTCTGCGGAGCGCGAGACGGAGCCCGTCCCGAGTACATCGCCGCGGCCGAGCAGCTCGGCGCCGCGCTGGCGCGCGCCGGCGTGGACCTCGTGTTCGGCGGCGGCGGGATCGGCATCATGGGCGCGGCGTCCCGGGCGGCGCGCGACGGCGGCGGTCGCGTCGTCGGCGTCATCCCGCAGTCCCTGCTCGAGCGCGAGGGCGGCCACCGCAACGACCCCGACATGCACGTCGTGGAGACGATGCACGAGCGCAAGGCGCTCATGCACGAGCTGTCGGACGCCTTCGTCGTCCTGCCCGGAGGGCTCGGCACGTACGAGGAGTTCTTCGAGATCCTCACGTGGCGCCAGCTGGGCTTCCACGACAAGCCGATCGTCGTGGTCGACACCGAGGGCTACTACGGACCGCTGCGCGAGATCCTCTCCCACGGTGCGACGGAGGGCTTCATCGGCCCGTGCGACGAGGAGCTGTTCACCATCGTCGAGTCCGTCGAGGAGGCGCTCGCGGTTCTGCGGATCAAGGCGTGAGAGACGCGGGTCACGCCTGAGGACAGGGTCGGAGCCGCGGCGGGCCCGCAGGGAACTACCCTCGACCCCATGAGGATCGCGGTCGTCGGTGGCGGGGTCATGGGTGGCACGCTGGCCGAGGCGATGGCACGTGCCGGCCGCGACGACATCGTCGTGATCGAGCGCAGCGCCGAACGCCGGGCCGAGCTCGAGGGCCTGGGGCACGCCACCGCCGAGGACATCGCCGCGGTCGCCGGGGCCGACGTGATCCTGCTCGTCGTCAAGCCGCAGGACGTCGCCACCGTGCTGCCGGAGCTCTCCGCGTCGGTCGAGACCGGCGCCACCGTGGTCTCGCTGGCCGCGGGCGTGCGGACCGCCACGATCGAGGCCGCCCTGCCCGACACCGTCGCGGTCGTTCGCGCGATGCCGAACACACCGGCCGTCATCGGGCGCGGGATGTTCGGCGTCTCGCCGGGCAGCCGGGTCCCGGCCGAGAAGCTGGGGGCCGTGGTCGACCTGCTCGGCGCGGGCGGCGAGGTCGTCGTGGTCGACGAGTCGCACCAGGACGCCGTCACCGCGGTCTCCGGATCCGGACCGGCCTACCTGTTCCATCTCGCCGAGCACATGATCGCCGCCGGCATCGAGGGCGGGCTCGACCCCGCCGCCGCGCGCACGCTGACCGTACAGACGCTCGTGGGCGCGGCCGAGCTGCTGGCGGGATCGGAGGATGCGCCCGAGGAGCTGCGCCGCCGCGTCACCTCGCCGAACGGCACCACGCACGCCGCGATCACCACCTTCGACCAGCACGGGGTGGGCGAGGGCATCCGGGCCGGCGTTCTCGCAGCGATCGCCCGGTCCGCGGAACTAGGGTGAAGGGTATGGACGACCGCGCCGCTGTGGTGTTCGACGAGCACCTCACCGACTACGACTTCGGTCCTTCGCACCCGATGGCGCCGATCCGGGTCAAGCTGACCATGGCGCTCGCCGAGGAACTGGGGGTCCTGGAGGACCTCGACGTCGTCGGCGCCCGCGCCGCCACCGAGCACGAGCTGCTCAGCGTCCACACGCCCGACTACGTCGAGCGGGTGATCAACCTGAGCAAGCACCCCACCCACACCGACGCCGCCCACGGCCTCGGCACCGAGGACAACCCGGTCTTCCGCGGAATGCACGAGGCCAGCGCCCTCATCGCCGGCGCGAGCCTGGAGGCCGCACGACTGGTCTGGACCGGCGAGCGCAAGCGCGCGATCAACATCAGCGGCGGACTGCACCACGCGATGCCCGGCCGTGCGAGCGGCTTCTGCGTCTACAACGACGTCGCCATGGGCATCCAGTGGATGCTCGACCACGGCGCGAAGAAGATCGTCTACATCGACGTCGACGCGCACCACGGCGACGGCGTCCAGGCGATCTTCTACCACGACCCCCGGGTGCTGACGATCTCGTTGCACGAGTCCCCGCAGACCCTGTTCCCCGGGACCGGGTACTCCACGGAGGTCGGTGCCGAGGGCGCCGAGGGCTCGGCCGTCAACGTCCCGCTGCCCCCGGGCACGTCCGACGCCGGCTGGCTCCGTGCCTTCCACGCCGTGGTCCCGCCGATCGTGCGCGAGTTCGCCCCCGAGGTCATCGTCAGTCAGCACGGCTGCGATTCGCACATGGACGACCCGCTGACCAACCTCATGCTGAGCGTCGACGGCCAGCGCGCGTCCTACCTCGCGGTCCGCGACCTGGCCGAGGAGGTCACGGGGGGCAAGTGGCTCGCCACGGGCGGGGGCGGCTACGCCGTCGTCGACGTCGTGCCGCGCGCGTGGGGACACCTGCTCTCGATCGTCAGCGGCAACCCGCTCCCGCCCGAGACCGAGACGCCCGAGGCGTGGCGACGTGCCGTGGAGGAGTTGCGCGGCCAGCCCGCGCCCACCCGGATGACCGACGGTCGCCGGGCGCTCTATCGGCGCTGGGAGGACGGGTACGACCCCGCCTCGTGGCTCGATCGGTCGATCCAGGCCACCCGCACCGAAACTTTTCCTCTCATCGGTCTCGACCCCTCGTATTGACCGAAATCACTGGTGTAACTACGAGTTTCGCTGTACGCCGGCGGTACACAAGAGACGGCGTGGATGCGGGCGGTATGTGAGGCTCCTGAGAGTTTCAGATTTCCCGTTCACAGGTGACTCATCTGCCACTACGCTTCACATCAAGCACGCGCGCTCACTCTCCGGTGGGGAAGCCGGAGAGCGCGCGTGCCCTGGGAGGATGGTGTGAGATGTCTGAGGGAACCCGCTTCATGACCGTTGCTGAGGTCGCGGACCAGATCCGTGTCTCGAAGATGACGGTGTACCGGCTCGTCCATTCTGGCGAGCTCGAAGCCGTGCGAGTCGGCCGTTCCTTCCGTGTGCCCGAGCACGCGGTCGAGGAGCTGCTGCAGAAGTCGTTCTACCAAGCCGGCTGATCAGGCCCGAGGTCCGCCGGGGGGCGGACTGACGGTCGCTGGCGTTCCCTGCCCACCGCGTGTGCGCATGCGGGGTGCGATCGCCTAGGGTTGGTCTGTCCTGTGTGAAAGATCAGATCGAGGTGAGTCGTGGGTTCTGTCATCAAGAAGCGCCGCAAGCGGATGTCGAAGAAGAAGCACCGCAAGATGCTGAAGCGCACGCGAGTGCAGCGCCGCCGTCTGGGCAAGTGACCGATGGCCGGGGTCGTCCTCGTCACGGGCGCGGCCACGCCAGGCGTGGCACTCGCCGCGAGGCGCATCGCTGAAGCTGGTGATGCCAGGGTCGTAGCAGTCGACACGACCCTGCCCACCGACGATCTCGGGTCAGTCAAATTCGTGCGTGCGGACATCCGCACGCCGGTCATCTCCAAGGTTCTTGCCGTCGAGGACGTCGACACCGTGGTCCACATGGACCTGGCGCCGATGCGATCGCGCGGGGGCGGCAGCGCCACCAAGGAGATCAACGTCATCGGCACGATGCAGTTGCTCGCCGCCTGCCAGCGTTCCGACACCGTCCAACGGGTCGTGCTCGCCAGCAGTGCTGCCGTGTACGGGGCGTCGCCGCGTGATCCCGCGGTGTTCACCGAGTCCGCCACCGCACGTGGCGGCACGAAGTCCGGCTTCGCCAAGGACATCGTCGAGGTCGAGGGCTACACGCGCGGCTTCGCGCGCCGTCGACCCGACGTCACCGTCACCACGCTGCGCATGGCTCAGTGGCTCTCGCCGCACTTCAACACCGTGCTGGGGATGTACTTCTCCAATCCCGTG
>JBEVDF010000086.1:0-8171 GCA_040514145.1 Aeromicrobium sp. | reverse complement strand
TCGGGGTGGACCCGGGCGACGACGTGGGTGCCCTCGGCCGCGTGCTCCAGCAGCTCGATCTCCGCGTGCAGGTGCAGCTGGTTGACCAGATCGCCGCGCGAGTACGGCACCACCGCGTCGACCAGCACCTCGGGCACCGGGAGGTCGCCCTCGATCGCGTTCAGCAGCTCGTCGATGCCCTCGCCCGTGCGGGCGCTCACGACGATCGCGTGCGGCTCGCGGGCCAGCAGCGCCTTCAGCACCAGCGGGTCGGCCTGGTCGGCCTTGTTGATGACGATGATCTCGGGGACCCGCACGGCCTCGATCTGCGCGAACACCTCGCGGACCGCGGCGATCTGGCCCTCGGGGTCGGGGTGCGATCCGTCCACCACGTGCAGGACCAGGTCGGCGTCCGCGACTTCCTCGAGGGTGGAGCGGAACGCCTCCACCAGCTGGTGCGGCAGGTGCCGGACGAACCCGACGGTGTCCGACAGCGTGTAGACGCGACCGTCGGAGGTCTCGGAACGGCGCGTGGTGGGATCGAGGGTGGCGAACAGCGCGTCCTCGACCAGCACGCCGGCCCCGGTCAGCCGGTTGAGCAGGCTCGACTTGCCGGCGTTCGTGTACCCGGCGATCACGACCGACGGGATCTTGTTGCGGCGGCGCTCGGCCTTCTTGGTCTCGCGCGTGCCCCGCAGCTCCTTGAGCTCGCGGCGGAGCTTGGACATCTTGGCCTGGATGCGGCGCCGGTCGGTCTCGAGCTTCGTCTCACCCGGACCACGACCGCCGATGCCCTCGCCGCCGGCGGCCTGGCCGCCGGCCTGACGCGACAGGTTGCCGCCCCAGCCGCGCAGGCGCTGGGTCTGGTACTGCAGCTGGGCCAGCTCGACCTGGGCCTTGCCCTCGGCGCTCTTGGCGTGCTGGGCGAAGATGTCGAGGATCAGCGCCACGCGGTCGACGACCTTGACCTTGACGCGGTCCTCGAGGTTGCGCAGCTGGCTCGGCGCCAGCTCGCCGTCGCAGATCACGGTGTCGGCGCCGCTCGCGCGCACGGCCTCGCGCAGCTCCTCCACCTTGCCGCTGCCGATGTAGGTCGCGGGGTCGGGCTTCTGGCGGCGCTGGATCAGCGCGTCGAGCACGTCGGAGCCGGCCGTCTCGGCCAGGGCCTTGAGCTCGGTCAGCGAGTTCTCGGCGTCCTCCACGGTGCCGTCGGTCCACACGCCCACGAGCACCACGCGCTCGAGCCGCAGCTGGCGGTACTCGACCTCGCTGATGTCCTCGAGCTCGGTGGACAGCCCGGCGACGCGGCGCAGCGACGTGCGGTCCTGCAGGTCCATCTCCCCCTGCTGGAGGTCGGGACGGGTCTCGTCGCTCATCCGCGCCACTCCATCGTTCCGCCGGCCACGATCTGCGCCGGCCCTCGCAGGACGGTGCGCTCGGCCTCGACCGTGACGTGCAGGGTGCCGCCGGGGACGTCGACCCGATAGGTCGTGGGGTCGGGTGCGCCGTCGGCACGGGCCGTGGCGATCGCCACCGCGCACGCGCCGGTGCCGCACGAGCGGGTCTCGCCCGAGCCGCGCTCGTGGACGCGCATCGCCACGTGGTGGGTGCCGCGCCGCTCGACGAACTCGATGTTGACGCCCTCGGGGTAGACGGACTCGGAGAACGTGGGCTGCTCCAGCAGGGTGCCGGCATCGGCCACGCGATCGACGAACGCGACGGCATGCGGGTTGCCGGTGTGCACCTCGAGGGCCTCCCACGTCTGGCCGGCGGCCGAGACCTTGGAGTGGGTGCCGGTCGTGAAGGCGCCCATGTCGACGGCGATCTCGTCGCCGACGACCGAGAGGAACTTCAGTCCGTCGCGCGTGTCGATCGGGAACTCCGGCCCCTCCACGAGGCCCTGCTCGAGCAGGTGGCGGGCGAACACGCGGATCCCGTTGCCGCACATCTGGCTCAGCGATCCGTCGGCGTTGCGGTAGTCCATGAACCATTCGGCGGGCGAGTTGTGGCCCAGCGCGGTGCACCGCACGACGCGCATGACCCCGTCGGCGCCGATGCCGCGGCGCCGGTCGCACAGGGCCGCCACGAAGGCCGGGTCGAGGTCACCGTGCAGCGTGCCGTCGTGGTCGGGCAGCAGCACGAAGTCGTTCTCGGTGCCATGCCCCTTGAACCACGTGAATTCCATGTCCCCAGCCTACGGGTGTCCGCCGAGTGCCACCGCCCGCCCGAGCAGGTCGGGGTCGTCGAACGGCAGCCAGTGGATCCGCGGGTCCTTGCGCATCATGCGGTCCTGGCGACGCGCGAACCGCCGGGTGCCGGCCTTCGTCTCGGCTCGCGCCTCGTCCTCGGTCAGCTCGCCGGCCAGCATCTCCAGCACCTGCTGGTACCCGAGCGCCCGCGATGCCGTCGGTGAGCCGGCGAGTCCGGGCAGTCCCCGGACCTCCTCGACGAGGCCGTCGGCCCACATCGCGTCCACGCGCGCGTCGATCCGCGCGTCCAGAACGTCCCGCGGCACGTCGAGCCCGATCATCACGACCTCGGGATAGATCGACACGGGTTCGGGCATCGTCGCGGTGAACGGCCTGCCGGTCAGCTCGCCCACCTCCAGGGCACGGACGATCCGGCGGCCGTTGGTGGGCAGGATCGCCGCGGCGGCACGCGGATCGCGGGCAGCGAGCTCGGCGTGCAACGCCTCGGCACCGACCGCGTCGAGCCGGTCGGACCAACGGCGGCGCACCTGCGGGTCGGTGCCCGGGAAGTCCAGCGGGTCGAGCACCGCGCGCACGTACAGCGACGAGCCGCCCACGAGGATCGGCACGGCGTCCCGCGCGCGGATCTGATCGATGGCGGCGCGCGCCTCGCGCTGGAACGCCGCGACGCTCGCCTCCTGCGACGGGTCGAGGACGTCGAGCAGGTGGTGCGGGACGCCGTCGCGCTCCTCCTCGGTCGCCTTCGCGCTGCCCACGTCCATCCCTCGGTACAGCTGCACGGAGTCGGCGTTGACGATCTCCCCGCCCACGGCCTGCGCGAGCCCGACGGACAGGCGCGTCTTGCCCGAGGCGGTCGGACCCACGACGGCGACGACGGGGCGGCTCGATTTCATGGCATCAGTCTTTCAGGGCGCGGCCGCGACCTCGCAGTACCGTGACTTCCGGGACCGACGCACGGCCCGTCGCCGACGAGAGGGGAACCCATGGGCTTCCTGGACAAGTTCAAGGGCAAGAACGCCGATGAGGTGGTCGACCGGGCCAAGGAGCAGGCGGCGCAGCACGACGAGGACATCGACGCCGCGATCGACAAGGTCGCGGACCTCGCCGACAAGGCCACCGACGGCAAGTTCACCGAGAAGATCGACGAGGCCGCGGCCAAGCTCAAGGAAGCCGCCGACCAGCTCGACGACGACCCGAAGGCCTGAAGGACCGCCGCCGTCCCGGGGTGCGCCTACGGCGTGTCGGCCCCGGTGACGTCGCGCTCGACGGTGCGCCACCGCCGGCCGGCCCAGACGAAGTACGCCAGCGCGAGGCAGAACACCACGATCGAGGTCCAGATGTTCAGCCGGAACGGCCCGATGTGGTTCACGGTGTCGATGCGCAGGGCCTCGATCCAGCCGCGCCCCAGCGTGTAGAGCATCACATAGAGCGCGAACACCCGTCCGTGGGTCAGCGCGAAGCGCTTGCCGAGCCAGACCAGCAGCGCCGCGGCCGCGAGGTTCCACAGCGCCTCGTAGAGGAACGTCGGGTGGAACGTGGCGAACTGCTCGTAGCCGTCGGGGCGGTGGCGCTCGGAGATCTCGAGGGCCCACGGCACGGTGGTGGGCCGGCCGAACAGCTCCTGGTTGAAGTAGTTGCCGAACCGGCCGATGGCCTGCGCCACGAGCAGCCCGGGAGCCAGTGCGTCGGCCATCATCAGGAAGTCGATGTCGTAACGGCGACAGGCGATCCAGGCGCCCACGCCGCCGAAGGCGATGGCGCCCCAGATGCCCAGGCCGCCCTCCCAGATCTTGAGCGCGTCGAGCGGGTCGCGGCCCTCGCCGAAGTACAGCTGGGCGTCGGTGAGGACGTGGTAGATCCGCCCGCCGATGATGCCGAAGGGCACGGCCCAGACGGCCACGTCGCCGATCGCGCCCGAGCGGCCACCGGCCGCCACGAAGCGACGCTCGGCGATCCAGATCGCGGCCACGACCCCGGCGATGATGCACAGCGCGTAGGCCCGCAGCGGCAGCGGCCCGACGTGCCAGACGGCCTGCTCCGGGGACGGGATGTACGCGGCGATCGTCATGTCAGTCCCGCTCGACGCCGGCGCGCAGGTCGGCCGCGAGCTCGCGGATGGAGGCGAGCGCCGAAGCCTCGTCGGGCTGGTCGAGCAGGCAGCGCACGAGCGCCGACCCCACGATCACCGCGTCGGCGAACTCGGCGATCTCGTGGGCCTGGGCACCGTTGCTGACGCCGAGGCCGACGCCGACGGGCTTGTCGGTGACCTTGCGCAGCCGGCCGACCAGCTCGGGTGCGAGGCTGCTGGTCTGCTCGCGCTGGCCCGTGACGCCCATGACCGCGGTGGCGTAGATGAAGCCGCTGGCGGCGCCGGCCGTCATCGCGAGCCGCTCGTCGGAGGACGACGGGGACACGAGGTAGACGCGGTCGAGGCCCTGCTCGCGCGAGGCGCGCTCCCAGTCGACGGCCTCGTCGGGGATGAGGTCCGGCGTGATGAGCCCCGCTCCCCCGGCGGCGGCAAGGTCGGCGGCGAACCGGTCGACGCCGCGGCGCTCGACCGGGTTCCAGTAGGTCATCACCACCGTGGGCGCGCCGGTGGCGGCCGACGCCTGCACGACGCGGAACACGTCGTCGACGCGCGTGCCGTTGACCAGCGCGGCCTCCGCGGCGGCCTGGATCGTGGGCCCGTCCATGACGGGGTCGCTGTACGGCAGGCCGACCTCGACCAGGTCCACGCCGGCCTCGACCATCGCCTCGATCGCGCGGATCGACGCGTCGACGGTCGGGAACCCGGCGGGCAGGTAGCCCACGAGTGCGGCACGGTTCTCGGCGCGCGTGCGCTCGAAGAGCTCGTCGATCGCGGTCATCGCGCCACCGCCTGGGGAGCAGCAGGATGGGTCGGTGGCGCGATGTGGGGGCTGGATTCGTTCACTCGCTGGCGCTCGCTCATCGGTCGGTCTCCGCCCGGTCGTTCTCGTCCAGCAGTCCGAAGTACTTCGCGGCGGTGTGCACGTCCTTGTCGCCGCGTCCCGAGAGGTTGACCAGGATCGTGGCGTCGGGGCCCATCTCCCGGGCGAGCTCGACCGCGCCGGCCAGCGCGTGCGCCGACTCGATCGCAGGGATGATGCCCTCGGTCTTGCACAGCAGGTCGAACGCCGACATCGCCTGGGCATCGGTGGCCGGCCGGTACTGCGCCCGGCCCGACTCGGCCAGGAACGCGTGCTCGGGCCCGACGCCCGGGTAGTCCAGGCCGGCGCTGATCGAGTGCGACTCGATCGTCTGGCCGTCCTCGTCCTGCAACAGGTAGGAGCGGGCGCCGTGGAGCACGCCGACCTCGCCGGCCGTGATCGTGGCGGCGTGGCGACCCGTCTCGAAGCCGTCGCCGCCGGCCTCGATGCCGATGAGCCGCACGCTCTCGTCGGGCACGAACGCCGTGAACAGGCCGATCGCGTTGGACCCACCGCCCACGCACGCGACGGCCGCGTCGGGCAGCTTCCCCGTGAGCTCGAGGACCTGCGCGCGCGCCTCGTCGCCGATCCCGCGGGTCAGCTCGCGGACCATCGTCGGGAACGGGTGCGGCCCGGCGGCGGTGCCGAAGAGGTAGTGGGTCGTGTCGACCGTGGTCACCCAGTCGCGCAGCGCCTCGTTGATCGCGTCCTTGAGGGTGGCGCTGCCCGTGGTGACCGGGATGACCTCGGCGCCCAGCATCTGCATGCGGGCGACGTTCAGCGCCTGGCGCTCGGTGTCGACCCGGCCCATGTAGACGGTGCAGTCCAGATCGAGGTAGGCGCACGCGGTGGCCGAGGCGACGCCGTGCTGGCCGGCCCCGGTCTCGGCGATGCAGCGCGGCTTGCCGATCCGCTTGGCCAGCAGGGCCTGGCCGATCACGTTGCGGATCTTGTGGGCGCCGGTGTGGTTGAGGTCCTCGCGCTTGAGCAGGATGCGCGCGCCGACGGCCCGGGAGAACCGGTGCGCCTCGTACAGCGGGCTCGGCACGTTGGCGTACTCGCGCAGCATGCGGTCGAGCTCGGCCCGGAAGGCCGGGTCGGCCTGGGCGGCCTCCCACTCGCGGGTGATCTCGTCGAGCGGGGCGATGAGGGCCTCGGGCATGAAGCGGCCGCCGAAGCGACCGAAGTGGCCGGGACCGTCGGGAAGTGCCGATCGCGACGGCGATCGGCCGGGGATGTCAGTCATGGTCGTCCTGGGTGAGGGGTCGGCAGGGCTGGGAGGTCAGCTCGGCTGCCATCGGTGCTGCAGGGCCGGGTGCGAGCCGGCCGCGACGAGGTCCGCGACCGTGGCGCGGGGGTCGTCGCCCTTCACGAGGGTCTCACCGACGAGCACGACGTTGGCGCCGAAGCGCGCGTACTCGATCACGTCGTGCGGACCGCGGACGCCGGACTCGGCGACCTTCACGACCGAGTCGGGGATGAGGGGCGCGAGCCGCTCGAACGTCGTGCGGTCGACCTCGAGGGTCTTGAGGTTGCGGGCGTTCACGCCGATGAGGTCGGCGTCGGCCTCGAGCGCGCGGTGCACCTCGGCCTCGTCGTGGACCTCGATGAGCGGGGTCAGGCCGATCGACCGGGCGCGGTCGATCAGCGACTCCAGCGCGTTCTGGTCGAGGGCGGCCACGATCAGCAGCGCCATGTCGGCGCCGGCGGCCCGGGCCTCCCACAGCTGGTACGACGTGGTGATGAAGTCCTTGCGCAGCACCGGCACGCCGACCTCGTTGCGCACGGCGCGCAGGTCGTCGAGGGTGCCGTTGAATCGGCGCTGCTCGGTGAGCACGCTGATCGCCGCCGCACCGCCGGCCGCGTAGTCGGCAGCGAGCTGGGCGGGGTTCTTGATCGCGGCGAGCTCGCCCATGCTGGGACTGGACCGCTTCACCTCGGCGATCACCGAGACGCCGTCGGCCCGGAAGGCCGGCATCGGGTCCAGCGCCGGGGGCTGCTTGTCGGCTTGGCGCTTGAGGTCGTCCAGGGACACCCGGCTCTGACGCTCCGCCAAGTCCTCGGCCACCCCCGCGAGGATGTCGTCGAGTACGGTCATCGCACTCTCCCTTCCCCTGTCGGGATTCGGCTCCGAACTGACCCCCAGCGTATCCCCGCTCCGCGGCCAAGCGGCACGCACCCTCCGTTTCGAGACAGAATCAGCCGCGGGATCGACGTTCCACACGGTGTACGGACCGCCGCATCATCCCTATGCTCGCCCCATGGCCACCAACGAGCCGCCCACCGGACCCGACCCGCAGTCCCCGGGTGGTCCCGTCCCGCCACCGCCGGCCTACGGCAGCAGCTATCCGCCCCCGCCGCCCGGTGATCAGCCCGGCTCCGGAGGCGGCGGCTACCCGCCTCCGCCCGGAGGTCCGTCCGGCTACGGAGGCGGTGGCTATCCGCCTCCGCCGCCGAGTGATCCGGGCTACGTCGAGCCCTTCAGTCCCACCGACGCCATCGGCTACGGCTGGCGCAAGTTCAGCGCCAACGTCGGACCGTGGCTCGTCCTGGGCCTGATCGCCTTCGCTCTGCTGGCGATCTTCTTCGTCGCGATCATCTTCTCCTCGGTGGGATTCGAGGTGGCAAGCGACGACCCCTCGTCCTTCGGCAGCCTCCTGGCCTTCTTCCTGCTGGGCTTCGGATTGAGCATCGCCCTGTCGATCCTCAACGCGGTCGGCATTCGCGGCGCGCTCGACGCGACCGAAGGGCGTGAGTTCGATCTCGGCAACGCCCTGAGCCGGATCGACATCGTGCCGGTCATCATCCTCTCGGTGATCCTGTCCCTGATCGGCAACCTCGGGAGTCTCTTCCCGGGCTTCCTCGGCGCGATCCTCTCGCTCGTCGGCTTCGTGCTCACGTTCCTGACCTACTTCGCGATGACGTTCCTGGTGGACCGCGGGATCTCCCCCATCGAGTCGCTCAAGGCCAGCATCGACCTCATCAGGGCCAACCTCGGCGACTCGATCCTCCTGGCGCTCCTGGCCTGCGTGGT
>JBEVDF010000336.1:0-8533 GCA_040514145.1 Aeromicrobium sp. | reverse complement strand
GGGAGGACGCGGCAAACCCGCGCCTCGTGAGCGCGGGGCCCCGTGGGCGGACCGGTGTCGGGAGTTGGCACCGGACCGCCCTCGGGGTGGTCCCGCCGAACGCGCCCGGCGGTGCTGCTCGCGCCCGTACGATGACGGCGTGATTCGTCGATTGGCCCCGGTGCTCGCGAGTGCCGCCCTGCTCCTGTCGGTTGCGGCATGCACGAGCGAGGAGGAGCCGCTGGCGGCACCGGCCGGTGAGGCGTTCTACACGCCGCCCACCGACCTGTCGACGTATGCGCACGGCGACCTCATCTGGTCGCGCGAGCTCGACGGCGGGATGGGGTTGGAGAAGGCCGACGTCACGCTCGTCCTCTACGCGCAGCAGGGCGTCAAGGGCGACACGGTGGCCACCTCGGGCTTCGTCGCGGTTCCGGAAGGGCCCGCCCCGAAGGGAGGCTGGCCCGTCGTCACGTGGGCGCACGGCACCACCGGCATCGCCGACCAGTGCGCCCCCACCCGCGCGAAGGCGTCCATCGCCGATCCGGCCGCGATCAGCACCTCCATCACGAGGCTGCAGCGCTGGATCGACACCGGTCACGCGGTCGTGGCCACCGACTACGAAGGCCTCGGCACCCCGGGCGACCACCCGTACTTGATCGGTTCCTCCCAGGGCCGCGCCGTCCTCGACGTGGTGCTCGCCGCGCGCCAGCTCGACCCCGACGTCGGCCGGCGCGTGATGACCGCCGGCCACTCCCAGGGCGGCCACGCCGCCCTGTGGGCCAGCTCGATGGCGCCGCACTACGCTCGCGAGCTCGACGTGGTCGGCACGCTCGCGTTCGCGCCGCCGTCGCACATGTCGCTGGCCGCCGAGGTGGGGCTCTCGGGTGAGGTCGACGTCCCGGCCGCGCTCGTGGCGATGATCCTGCGCGGTCTGGAGGTGGCCTACCCCGGCCAGATCCCGGTCGACAAGCTGCTGAACAAGAAGGGCGTCGCCCTGTATCCCCGCGTGCGCGAGGACTGCCTGGTCGACCTGCTCTCCGAGGGTCAGTTCGGTGGAGCGCCGATGGCGAAGTTCGCGGCCAGGAAAGCCGACGCCGGCCTCATCCGCGGCCAGCTCGACGCGAACGATCCGAGCTTCCCGGAGATCCGCGGTCCGATCCTCGTCGTGCAGGGCACCGCCGACAGCGTCGTGCCCCAGGTGCTGACCGACGCGCTGGCGAAGGCCTACCGGGCGCGCGGGCTCGACCTGACCTACACGAAGTACCGCCGTGCCGAGCACACGAACGTGATCGACCGTTCGGCCAAGCAGGTGGCCGCGTTCACGCAGGAGGCGTTCGGCGGCTGAGCCTCAGCTGCGCAGGCCGTCCTTGGTGCACAAGTCGCCGAGCTCGTCGGTGGTGCCGTTCTTGAGGTGGCCGAAGTACTCCACCGCGCGCTCGCGGTCCCACTGCACCGACATGTCCGCGATGGGCACGGTGCAGCTGCGGCCGTCGCCGCCCATCGCCTTGCCGAGCTTCCACGCGAAGCGCCCGAACGAGAACATCGACACGTCGTCGCCCACGGCGATCGACTCGGCCGTGGTGCTGGCCACGCGGGTGAACGTCCACGGGTTCAGCACGGTGGAGGGGGACAGGGCCGCGTCGCCGATCGCGCCGATGACCTCGCGCTGGTTCTGGCCGCGTGCGATGTCGCCGCTCGCGAACGCCTTGCGCGAACGCGAGTAGGCCAGGGCGGTCTTGCCGTCGACCTCCTGGCAGCCCTCCTCGATGTCGAGCTTCGCGTCCTTGTCCTTGATGTCGTCCTTGGGACAGACCTCGATGCCGCCGAGGGCGTCCACGACGTCCTCGAGGCCCCTGAAGCCGATCTCGGAGTAGCCGTCGACCCGCAGGCCGGTCTCGCTCTCGATCGTCTCGACGAGCAGCGGCGGGCCGCCGAACGCGTAGGCGGCGTTGATCTTCGTGCGACCGTGCCCCGGGATGTCCACGATCGAGTCGCGGGGGATCGAGGTCAGCACGGACGGTCCGCCACCGCCGTAGGTCAACAGCAGGATCGTGTCGGTGCGGCCGCGGGACTTGTCCTTGGGGCGCTTGTCGGTGCCGGCCAGCAGCCACGTGGTGGCCTCGTCCCGGGGGCGCTCGCCGTCGGGGGTGGCGTCGACCTTCGTGATCTTCGACCAGGCCACCAAGGGGACGATCACCAGGAACGCGATCCACGCCACGAGGACCAGCCACAGCAGGCGCAGGCGGCCCCGGGGCTTGCGCTCCTTCGGCGGCTGGGACCCGCGCTGGCCCGAACCCGGCGGGGGCAGGTTCGGCGGGGGCACCGCGGGGCCCGAGGCCGCCGGGCGTGCCGAGGAGCGACCGGGCTGATCCTGGTACAGCCAGTCGTATCCGTCCGGATCCTTGGGACCTGAGGGGGGCATGGGGTGAAGGTACCCCGTGACTCCACGTGGGGATTCCTTCGCCCGGGCATCGGCGCGTCATCCCGGTGATCGCGCAAGCGCACTTGATACTGAGGAAACCTACGGACTCTTCCCCACCGTGAGGACATCGATGCACCACGAACGCACGAGCGCCCTGGGCGGCACCTACGCCGACCCGGCGAGCGCCACCGCCCGGATCCGATTCCGGCGCGCCCTCACCCTCGCCGCGATGACCCTCGTGATGCCCGGCTCCGCCCAGCTCGTGCAGGGCAACAAGCGCGTCGGCCGGATCGCCATCCGGATCTGGCTCACGGTGCTCGCCGTCCTCGCCGTCGGCGTGGTGCTCGCGCTGATGGATCGCCAGTTCGTCTTCGCCCTGGCCACCAATGCCACCCTGCTGGGCCTGGGTCGCTGGCTGCTGGTGGCGCTCGCCATCGGCTGGGTCGCGCTGATCGTCGACGCGTGGCGCCTGGGCCGTCCCCGCGAGCTCGCCCGCCAGCACCTGGCGATCTCCACGGCCTTCCACGCCGCGCTCGTCGTCGGCACGGCGGCCGTGCTGTTCTTCGCGTCGCACACCGTGTCGGTCATGAACGGCTTCACCGACACCGTCTTCGCCTCCAACACCGTCTCCAAGCCCCACGACGGCCGCTACAACGTGCTGCTGATGGGCACCGACTCCGGCAACGACCGCGTCGGCATGCGCCCCGACTCGATCAACGTCGCCAGCATCGACGCCGAGACCGGCAAGGCCGTGCTCATCGGCCTGCCGCGCAACCTCGAGAACGTGCCCTTCCCGAAGGGCTCGGTGATGCGCGAGCAGTTCCCGAGCGGGTTCGACTGCGACGGCTGCTACCTCAACGCCGTGAACACGTGGGCCAACGACCACGCCGACCTGTTCGAGGCCAAGGAGCCGGGCATCGACGCCACGATGGGCGCCATCGAGGCGATCACGGGACTGAAGCTCAACTACTACGCGCTGGTGAACATGAAGGGCTTCTCCAAGCTCATCGACGCGGTCGGCGGCGTGGAGATCAACGTGCGCGAGCGCACCGCCATCGGTGGCATCGGCTCGCCGATCCGGGGCTACATCGAGGCGGGGGAGCAGAAGCTCTCGGGCGACAAGGCCCTCTGGTACGCCCGCTCGCGCGTCGAGAACGACGACTGGTCGCGCATGGGCCGCCAGAAGTGCGTCATGAACGCGATGGTGCGCCAGCTCAACCCGCAGAAGGTCATCGCGAACATGCAGGACATCGCCACCTCCAGCTCGGCGATGCTGCACACGAGCATCCCGCGACAGGACCTCAGCGTCTTCATGGATCTCGCGCTCAAGACGAAGTCCCAGCCGATCTCGTCGGTGTCGCTCGTCCCGCCGGTGATCTACACCGGCAATCCCGACTTCGACAAGGTCCGTCGTCTGGTCTCGGACGCCGTGGGCAGCTCCGAGGCGCGCGAGGAGGTCCAGAAGTCGGCCCTCGTCACGGCGAAGCTGCCCCTGATCGAGGTCGGTGGCGAAGCGACGAAGAAGGACCCGCGCAAGGCGAACCGCAGCGCCGACCTCAACGAGAGCTGCTGACGCGCCCCCACGATGCCCCGTGGTTGGGAACCGGAGGGTTTAATGGGGCGTCGGTCGCACGCAGGTGACCGGCGGCAGTCTGGAGAGGGAACGGCGTGAGCGCTCTGGGGACACGACCCACCCGGGTCGCGCAGCGCGGTGGGCTGCGCCGCGCCCTGCTGCTGATCCTGGGCACCGTGGTGTGGCCGGGCAGCGCCCAGTTCCTCGCCGGCGCCCGCCGGCTCGGCGCGGTCGTCATGGTCCTGTGGGTCGCCGCGATCACCGCCGCGCTCGTGATGTGGTTCCGCTTCCGGCCCGACCGTTCGCAGGTCATCGACTGGCTCACCGATCCGTCGGTCCTGCAGGTGGCCCGCCTGACCGGCCTCGTCCTGGCGATCGTGTGGATGTTCCTGTTCGTCGACGCGTGGCGCCTCGCGCTCGTGCGCAGCCTCAGCTGGTGGCGGCTCGGCGTGATCTCGGTCGTCAACATCATGATCGTCGCGCTGGTCACCTCGACCACGTACCTGGGCTGGAACACCGTGACCGCCTCGAAGGACGTCGTCGAGCAGGTCTTCCACGAGACCGAGGTCAAGTCGCCGCTGCAGGGCCGCTACAACATCCTGCTGCTCGGCGCCGACTCCGGCGACGACCGCACCGGCCTGCGCCCCGACTCGATCAACCTGGTCAGCATCGACGCCGAGACCGGCGTGCCCGTGATGGTGTCGCTGCCGCGCAACCTGCAGAACGTGCCGTTCCCCGAGGACTCGCCGATGCGCGCGGTCTATCCGTACGGCTACAACTGCGGGTCCGAGTGCCTGCTGAACGCCGTGCACACGGCCGCGTCGGGCCGTCCCGACCTCTATCCGAAGAGCAAGGACCCGGGCCTGGATGCCACCCTCGAGGCCGTCGAGGGCGTCACGGGACTCAAGGTCAACTACCACGTGCTCGTGAACATGAAGGGCTTCTCCAGCCTCGTCGACGCCACCGGCGGCGTGACGATGGACATCAAGGAGCCCATCGCGATGTTCGGCAAGGACGACGCCTGGAAGCAGGTGTACATCCAGCCCGGCAAGCAGAAGCTCAACGGCAAGGAGGCGCTCTGGTACGGGCGCAGCCGCGTGCAGTCCGACGACTACACACGCATGGGCCGCCAGAAGTGCCTCATGCAGGCGATGCTCGAGCAGCTGAGCCCTCAGCAGGTCGTGCTCAACGCGGGCAAGATCGCCACGAGCTCGGCCGAGATGCTCAGCACCGACATCCCCGCCTCCGAGCTGGGCGCCTTCGGCGACCTGGCCCTCAAGGCCAAGGGCAAGCAGATCGCCACCCTCTCGGTCGTGCCGCCGAAGTACTCCACGGTGGCGCCGAACTTCGAGCAGATCCGCGCCGACGTGGCCAAGCTGGTGGCCAAGAGCGAGCGCCAGCAGAAGAAGGCCCAGCAGTCCACCCCCACGACGGCCGCTCCGACCACCGAGGCCCCGACCACCGAGCCGACCACCAAGTCGCCGACCGAGGCCAACAACACCGAGGACCTCGCCGCCTCCTGCTGACCGGGCCGCCCAGTGGCGGCACGCGCGAAGAGGGGCGCGGGGTGACTGGGGTCAGCGGGTCTCTTCGTACGCGGCGATGACCTCGTCGGGGTCGCCGTCCATGATGAGCTCGCCCTTCTCGATCCAGATCACGCGGTTGCAGGTGTCGCGGATCGAGCGCATCGAGTGGCTGACCAGGAACACCGTGCCCGCGTTGTCGCGGATCTCGCGGATGCGCTCCTCGCTGCGCTTGCGGAACTTGCGGTCGCCCACGGCCAGCGCCTCGTCGACGATGAGGATCTCGTGGTTGCGGATCGTGGCGATCGCGAACTTCAGGCGGGCGGTCATGCCCGAGGAGTAGGCGCGCATCGGCAGGTCGATGAACGGCCGGATGCCGGCGAAGTCGACGATCTCGTCGTAGCGCTCCTCGACCTCGGCCTTGGAGAAGCCGAGCGCCAGGCCGCCGAGGATCACGTTGCGCTGTCCCGAGAGCTGCTTGATGAGGGCGGCGCCGACGCCGAGCATGCTGGGGCGCGAACTGGCGTAGATGGCACCGCGGGTGGCGGGGGTCAGGCCCGTGATGGCGCGCATCAGGGTGGACTTGCCCGAGCCGTTGGAGCCAATGATGCCGATGCTGTCGTTCTCGTACGCGGTGAACGAGATGCCCTTGAGGGCGTGCACCGTGCGGGTGCGCTTGGCGCGGTGCAGCAGGCCGCCGCGGTCGGCGTCGGTGGCGCGCTTGCCCGTGGCGAAGACGCGGTACTCCACGTGGAGGTCCTGCACGACGACGACCGGGCGACGCTCCTCGGAGGTCCCGGACGTCTCGTGGGACTCAGTCGACGCGACCATAGCGCTCCTCCGCGGCCCAGAAGAAGACCGTCCCGATCACGAGCAGCCCGATCGACCACACGGCGATGATGGGCCAGAACTGCATCCGCACGTCGTAGAGCGGGTCCGAGTCGAGCAGCAGCTCGCGCGAGAGGCTCAGGAAGGCGTAGACCGGCTGGTACTCGACGATCTGCAGCAGCTTCGGCATGCCCTCGAAGCGGATGTCGAAGCTGAAGAAGATCCCGGTCGTGTAGAAGAAGAACCGCGTGATGAAGGGCAGCAGGTTCGACAGGTCCGGCAGGTGCACGGTCAGTCGCGCGGTGATGAAGGCGACGCCGAGGCAGAACAGGAAGTACAGGGCCGTCAGCGGGATCATCAGCAGCCAGTTCCACGAGGGCATGTGGCCCATCAGCACGAGGAAGACCATCAGCAGGCCCACCGTGGGCACCAGTTGGAGGAACTTCTGGACGACCACCGAGATCGGCAGCGCCATTCGCGGGAACGCCAGGCTCTGCACGAGGGCCTGGTTCGAGGTGATCGACTTCGACCCGCTGCCCATGCAGGCGGAGAAGAACTCGAACATGAACACGCCGATGATCAGGAACGCGACGAAGTCGGGCACGTTCTTGGTGCTGGCCATGAGGATGCCGAAGACGATGCCGAACACGGCGGCGTTGAGGATCGGCTTCAGGACGATCCACAGCATGCCCAGGCGCTGGCGCTGGTTCTCGGCCTCGATGCGGAACTTCGCGAGCGAGACGATGAAGTCCTTGCGTTGCGCGACGCCCCGGAGGTATTCACCCAGCGGGGGTCGGCCGCCCACCCGGGTCAGGCCGTGGGCCTGCGGGTCGTCGACCGTTGGGGTCATGCGTGGTTCCTGTCGTGATGAGTCGCGGGCATCGGCCGGTGGCCCGGATGCCCCGTCGAGTCTAGGGCACCGGTCATCGCTGTCGGGGTCACCGGCCCTCCTCGCCGAGCCGTGCGTGTTCCTGCGCGGCGATGCGCGCGAGATCGTCGGGCCCGGCGCCGGCGACCATCACGAGCGAACCGCCTCCAGCCAGCGCCGCGGCGAGGTCGGCGGCATCGGAGGCGACCGTCTGCGGCTCCCGTACGACCCGGTCCGCGAGGCCGGGTCCGGAGAGGAGGTCGGCATGCGTGGCCGTGCGCCCCTCGAGGTCGAGCGCGAGGTCGTCCGGGGTGGGCGGATCGAGGTCGATGAAGACGTCGGGGCTGGACGGGACGTGGATCGCCACGTCGAGGAAGCCGTCGGGCTCGGCGGGGAAGCGACCGCCGAGGGGGCGAAGCGAGGCGGCGAGGCGCACCGGCTCCTGCGCCTCGAGGTCGGGTCCGGCCAGGCCGATGTCGGCGGCGTCGTCGGTCACGACCGCGCCGACCCGCCAGGCGCCCAGGATCCAGACGTAGCGCAGCCAGTGGCTGGGCAGGCCGATGCGGATTCGCGTGCCGCGCTCGGCGTCGAGCTCGTCGACCAGGAAGTTCGCCACCTTCGCGACCCAGTTCGCCAGCGTCACCCCGCTGAGCTCCACCCGCTCGCCCGTGGCGACGTCGTAGTACGTGACGACGGGGGTGGGGGAGGGGCGCAATACGGTGGCGAGAGTCGTGGTCACGCCTCGACGCTAGCGCGGTCCGTGCAGCCGCGACACGCCGAGGAACGGTCGCGACACGCCGAGGAATGCCTGACATTTGCTATTCGGCTTGACGTTTGGCAGGCAGACGTCTGTAATTACAGACATGTCATTAGTCGGTTGGATCGAGGGCGACGACCCCGAGCTCATGTGGCAGGAGCGCGCACTGTGCGCTCAGACCGACCCCGAGTCGTTCTTCCCCGAGAAGGGCGGCTCCACGCGGGAGGCCAAGCGCGTGTGCCTGAGCTGCGATGTCAAGGGTGAGTGCCTGGAGTACGCACTCGCTCACGACGAGCGGTTTGGCATCTGGGGCGGACTGTCCGAACGAGAGCGTCGCAAGCTCAAGAAGCGCGCCTGATCGAGCGCTCCCTTGACACCTGGTGGTTCGTCGCAACCACCTAGGGTGGCGATCATGTACGACGACGAGCCCCTGGACGAGCCGGTCGAGGCGTGGCGTTCCCGCCCCCCGACCGTCGTCGCCGTCCTCGTCGCCCACCGCGGATCGCGGTGGCTGCCGCAGACCCTGTCCTCCCTCGAACGACTCCACCACCGGCCCGATCGCCTCGTGCTGGTCCACGAC
>JBEVDF010000260.1:0-4775 GCA_040514145.1 Aeromicrobium sp. | reverse complement strand
GCCGCCGCCCACGGCGTACCAGACCGGCAGGGGCGCGGCCTGCCCCGTCGCGACCTGGTACTTGCGGGCCCACCGGTCGGCGACCCCGAAGGCGACGGCGTAGGGGATGTACGCCGTGTACAGGTCCTCACGTCCGCTGAAGTCGAAGCGGTCCTGCGAGGCGTCGGTGCTGAGGAAGCGCTCGAACCCGCCGGCGCGCGACCACAGGTCGCGGCCCCGGGCGGTGCGGCGGGACCCCGCCCCGGGCATCAGGACCCCGACCGAGCCGACGGCGAACGCGGCGAACGGAATCAGGTAGAGCCCGGTGAGGCCGAGGAACGTCCCGACGATGACGGCCGCGACGGCGATGACGAACAGCACGCGCCACGTCCACTCGCGGTGGGCGGGGACGGTCGCACCGGTGGTGGTGGCCCACGCCTTGGTGACGCCGGGGATGGCCGACTTCACGGCATTCAGCTTCCTTCCTGAGCTGACGGACCCGTTCGCCTTGAACGTCGGGCCGTTCTGGCCGCGCAGCTCGAGCCCTGACACGACGTGACGCGCGACGGGGTCGAGGGTGTCCCAGGCGTCCTTCCTGAGGGTGCCCTTGACCGTCCAGTTGCCGTCGTTCTCGTGGAGGGTGACGTGCCCCTGCTCGGCCAGGTGCAGGAGGGTGGCGGTCAGGGCGCGTCGGGGGACCCGCTCGTCCACGATGTACGCCGCCTGCACCGGCCCGAGTCCTGCGGGCGGCTCGAACAGCACCGGGAGTCCGGGGCGCCGCTCACGCGACAGGCGGTCGAGGCGGTAGCCCCCGGCCAGGGCGATGGCCGCGAGGGCGAGCACCACGAGGAACGGCGGCAGCGACGTGCCGAACAGGCGGTCCCACCCGATCGACCACGGGACGGTTGCCCGATCGGGAGCGGGGGAGTCCATCGCCGCGCGGATCAGGACCGCGGTGTTCGGGGCGAGATCGCTCGTGGCGATGCGCAGCGTGGGTGTCCCCTCGCCCTCGACCGTGCAGGTCCGTCCGTCGCCGATGGAGCACTCGAGGCGGTCCGTCGTGGTCGGCAGCGTGACGCGGATGTCAGCCTCGCGGATCGGCATGCTCCACCCGGCGGCGACGACCTGCCAGACGAACTCCGAGCGGTCGGCGTCGCCTCCGGTCCAGCTGGCGTTGGCGTCGGCGACGCGCTCCGGGTTCGGCGCGAGGGCGCCGTCGATCCGGTAGCTGATCGTGTAGGTGTGCGGGCCGGGGGAGAGGTACTCGTCGGCACTGCCGATGCGCGCCACGCGGAAGCGACGCCCCTGCTCCCACGACCGGTCGACCTCGACGGAGTCGCCGTCGAGCCGGATGCTCACGTCGCGGGGTCGGTAGCGGACCGTGTGGTCGGCGCGGTCGGCCAGGTCCCAGTAGCGGAAGATCCCGTGACGGCCCCACGGGAAGTCGGCCGTGATCGTCTCGGTGGCGTTGAGGGTGCCGTCCTCGTCGATGTCGTAGGTGGCGCGGTAGGACGTGATGGCCACCGGATCGGCCACGCCTGAGGTCGAGGAGTCCGACATCGTCGCGAGCGCGGGGACGAGCAGGATGCCGACGAGGATGACGGCGGTCACCAGGCGGAGCACGAGACGGGCCATGCCGGGGATACTAGGGGCAGCGGCGCGACCCCGGCCTGCAAGGTCTTGCAGGGATGTGCAAGAATGTTCCGCATGTCCAAGGTCCTCACCAGTCTCCCCGTCGGCGAGCGCGTCGGCATCGCCTTCTCCGGCGGACTCGACACGTCCGTCGCCGTCGCGTGGATGCGCGACAAGGGTGCCGTCCCCTGCACCTACACCGCCGATCTCGGCCAGTACGACGAGCCGGACATCTCCGGCGTCCCCGGCCGCGCCATGGAGTACGGCGCCGAGCTGGCCCGCGCCATCGACTGCAAGCGCCCCCTGGTCGACGAGGGCCTGGCCGCGCTGGCGTGCGGCGCCTTCCACATCAAGTCGGCGGGCCGCACCTACTTCAACACCACGCCCCTGGGTCGCGCCGTCACCGGCACGCTGCTCGTGCGCGCGATGCACGAGGACGGCGTCAACATCTGGGGCGACGGCTCCACCTTCAAGGGCAACGACATCGAGCGGTTCTACCGCTACGGCCTGCTGGCCAACCCCGAGCTGCGCGTCTACAAGCCGTGGCTCGACGCCGACTTCGTGCACGAGCTGGGCGGGCGCACCGAGATGAGCCAGTGGCTCGTCGAGCACCAGCTGCCCTACCGCGACAGCCAGGAGAAGGCGTACTCCACCGACGCGAACATCTGGGGCGCCACCCACGAGGCGAAGACGCTCGAGCACCTCGACGTCTCGCTGGAGACCGTCGACCCGATCATGGGCGTGAAGTTCTGGGACTCCTCGGTCGACATCGATTCGGAGGACGTCACGGTCTCGTTCGAGGAGGGCCGGCCGGTCGCGATCAACGGCACCCGGTTCGACGACCCGGTGGCGCTGGTCCACGAGGCCAACACGATCGGCGGCCGGCACGGACTGGGCATGTCCGACCAGATCGAGAACCGGATCATCGAGGCCAAGAGCCGGGGCATCTACGAGGCTCCGGGCATGGCACTGCTGTGGATCGCGTACGAGCGGCTGGTGAACGCCGTGCACAACGAGGACACGATCGCGAACTACCACGCGCACGGCCGTCGGCTGGGCCGGCTCATGTACGAGGGCCGGTGGCTCGACCCGCAGGCGTTGATGCTGCGTGAGTCGATCCAGCGGTGGATCGCCTCGCTCGTCAGCGGCTCGGTCACGATGCGGCTGCGGCGCGGCGACGACTACACGATCCTGGACACCCAGGGCTCGAACTTCTCCTACCACCCCGAGAAGCTGTCGATGGAGCGCACGGAGAACGCCGTCTTCGGTCCCACCGACCGGATCGGCCAGCTCACGATGCGCAACCTCGACATCGCCGACTCGCGCGCCAAGCTCGAGATGTACGCCGCGCAGCCGCTCGACCAGGGCCAGGTCCTGGTCGAGAACGGCACGCTGTTCGGCGAGCTCCCGGCCGGCGGTGCCATGCGCATCGAGGCCAACCCGGCGGTCGAGGGTGACGAGGCTGCGTCCATTGCTGAGGGCGCGCTCGACGCGGCCGCCATGGAGCTCGGGACGGACTGATCGCCATGATCAAGGTCGCTGTCACGGGCGCCACGGGCTATGCCGGGGGAGAGGTGCTCCGGCTGCTGCTGGCGCATCCCGAGGTCGAGATCGGCGCGCTGACCGCCGCGTCCAGCGCGGGATCGCGGTTCGGGCAGCACCAGCCGCACCTGCTCCCGCTGGCCGACCGCATCGTCGCCGAGACCACTGCCGAGAACCTCGCCGGGCACGACGTCGTGTTCCTGGCGCTGCCGCACGGGGCCTCGGGAGCCGTCGCGGCTCAGCTGCCGGACGACGTCCTGGTGATCGACTGCGGCGCCGACCACCGGCTCGAGAGCTCCGAGGACTGGGCCGCGTACTACGGCGGTGACCACGCGGGCACCTGGCCGTACGGCATGCCCGAGCTGATCACCGGCACCTCCCGGCAGCGCGAGGCCCTGGCTGGGGTGCGTCGCATCGCCGTGCCCGGCTGCAACGTCACCGCCGTCACGCTGGGCCTGCAGCCCGCCGTGGCCGCGGGGATCGTCGAGTCGACCGACCTCGTCGCGGTGCTGGCCAACGGCTTCTCCGGCGCGGGCAAGGCGCTCAAGACACACCTGCTGGCGTCGGAGGGTCTCGGCTCCGCCTCGCCCTACGGGGTCGGCGGCGTGCACCGCCACATTCCTGAGATCGCCCAGAACCTGGGCCGGGCGGGAGCCTCGGAGGTCACCATCTCCTTCACGCCCACGCTCGTGCCGATGGCGCGCGGCATCCTGGCCACCGCCACCGCGCGGCTGGCGCCGGGCGTCGACGCCGCGGCGGCGCGCGCCGTCTACGAGAAGGCCTACGGCGACGAGCCGTTCGTCCACGTGCTGCCCGAGGGCCAGTGGCCCACCACGGCGGCCACGCTGGGCGCGAACGTCGCCCACGTGCAGCTGGCCGTGGACGAGCGCGTCGGTCGCCTCGTCACCGTCACGGCCATCGACAACCTGGTCAAGGGCACGGCGGGCGGGGCCATCCAGTCGATGAACCTCGCCCTCGGCCTGCCCGAGACCACCGGACTCACCACGATCGGAGTGGCGCCATGAGCGAGCGGCAGCGAGTGAACATTCAAGACGCCATGCCGGGGCCGTCGTCCTGTGCTCTTTCCACGGCGGTGTCGGCATGAGCGTGACAGCCGCACAGGGATTCCGGGCCGCGGGTGTCACCGCCGGCCTGAAGGACTCCGGCAAGCCCGACATCGCCCTCGTCGTCAACGAGGGACCGTCGTCGGCCGCCGCCGCGGTCTACACCTCGAACCGCTGCAAGGCCCACCCGGTGATCTGGAGCGAGCAGGCGATCAAGGGCGGCAGCGCCCGGGCGATCGTCCTGAACTCCGGCGGGGCCAACTGCTACACCGGGCCGGATGGCTTCGCGGTCACGCACCGCACCGCCGAGCGCGTCGCCGAGCACCTGGGCTTCGGCGCGATCGACGTCCAGGTCTGCTCCACGGGCCTGATCGGACGCCTCCTCGACGAGTCGAAGGTGCTCGCCGGGGTGGATACCGCCGTTGGCGCGCTGTCGCCCGAGGGCGGCCTCGACGCCGCCACGGCGATCATGACCACCGACACGGTCAGCAAGCAGGCCACCGTGGCTGGCGACGGCTGGGTGATCGGCGCCATGGCGAAGGGCGCGGGCATGCTCGC
>JBEVDF010000259.1:0-3842 GCA_040514145.1 Aeromicrobium sp. | reverse complement strand
GCGGCGTACGACACGTCGGCGACGGTCTCGCCGTCGAGGTGCACGCGCAGCGTGATCTCGTCGCCGCACGTCGGGTTGACGTGGTGCACCTCGGCTTCGAACGGCTCGCGCAGTCCGGCACCGTGCGGGTGCTTGTAGTGGTCCAGGATGATCTCCTGGTACAACGAGTCGACGTTCACGAGACCTCCCTCAGGCTCCGAAGTACTTCTTGGTGTGGTGCAACGCCTCGACCAGCGCGTCGATCTCCTGCTCGGTCGTGTAGAGGTAGAACGACGCACGCGTCGTCGACTGCACGCCGAACCGCAGGTGCGCCGGCTTGGCGCAGTGGTGACCGGCCCGCACGGCGACGCCGCGCGAGTCGAGCAGCTGCGACACGTCGTGCGGGTGGACACCGTCGAGCGTGAAGCTCACCGCGCCCCCGCGGTCGATCGCTTCCTTCGGACCGACGACCGTGAGGCCGTCGATCTCCTGCATCGCGCCCAGGGCGTACGCCGTGATGGCCTGCTCGTGCGCGGCGATGTTGGCCATGCCGATCGAGCTGAGGTAGTCGACCGCCGCACCGATGCCGACGGACTCGGCGATCGGCGGCGTGCCGGCCTCGAACCGCGCCGGCGGCGGGGCGTACGTCGAGCGCTCCATCGTGACGGTCTCGATCATCTCGCCGCCGCCGAGGAACGGCGGCAGCGAGGCCAGCAGGTCGTAGCGCCCCCACAACACGCCGATGCCGGTCGGCCCGACGAGCTTGTGACCCGTGAACGCGACGAAGTCGGCGCCGAGCGCCGCCACGTCGACCGGGATCTGCGGCACGGCCTGCGACGCGTCGACGACGACCAGGGCGCCGACGGCGTGCGCCTTGGCGATGATGACGTCGAGCGGGTTGATCGTGCCGAGCATGTTGGAGACCCACGTGACCGCGACGATCTTGGTCCGCTCAGTGATGAGCGTGTCGATGTCGTCGAGGTCGAGCCGGCCCTCGTCCGTGACGCCGAACCAGCGGAGCGTCGCTCCGGTGCGCTGGGTCAGCTGCTGCCACGGCACGATGTTGGAGTGGTGCTCCATCTCGGTGATGACGACCTCGTCACCGGCCCCGATGCGGGCCTGTCCCCCGACGGGCGTCTCGCCGAGGACCCGCGCGACGAGGTTGAGCGCCTCGGACGCGTTCTTGGTGAACACGACCTCGTCGCGGCTCGGCGCGCCGATGAACGCGGCGACCTTGTCCCGGCCGAGCTCGAACGCCGCACTGGCCTCCGCTCCGAGCTGGTGCATGGCCCGGGCGACGTTCGCGTTGTGGTGGCGGTAGTGGTCGTCGATCGCGTCGATGACCTGTCGCGGCTTGTGCGACGTGTTGGCGCTGTCGAGGTAGACCAAGGGCAGGTCCCCGGACAGGCGACGTCCCAGGATCGGGAAGTCCTCCCGGATGCGTGCCACGTCGTACGTGGTCCCCTCGACGACGGTCACAGCGCGGCAGCCTTCACGTACTTGTCGTAGCCGTTGGCCTCGAGCTCGTCGGCGAGCTCCTTGCCGCCCTGGTCGGCGACGCGGCCGGCCACGAACACGTGGACGAAGTCGGGCTCGATGTAGCGCAGGATGCGGGTGTAGTGCGTGATCAGCAGGACGCCACGGTCACCCTGGCCGCTGTAGCGGTTGACGCCGTCGGACACGACGCGCAGGGCGTCGATGTCCAGACCCGAGTCGGTCTCGTCGAGGACGGCGAACTTGGGGTTGAGCAGCTCGAGCTGGGCGATCTCGTGGCGCTTCTTCTCACCGCCGGAGAAGCCCTCGTTGACGCTGCGCTGGGCGAAATCCTTGTCGAGCGTGACCCGCTCAAGCGCTTCGTTGACGTCCTTGATCCAGGTGCGGAGCTTGGGGGCCTCGCCGTCGATCGCGGTCTTGGCGGTGCGCAGGAAGTTGGCGACCGAGACGCCGGGGACCTCGACGGGGTACTGCATCGCGAGGAACAGGCCGGCGCGGGCGCGCTGGTCGACCGACATCGACAGGATGTCGACGCCGTCGAGCGTCACGCTGCCGCTCGTGACCTGGTACTTCGGGTGGCCGGCGATGGAGTAGGCCAGCGTGGACTTGCCGGAGCCGTTGGGACCCATGATGGCGTGGACCTCGCCGGACTTCACCGTGAGGTCGACGCCCTTGAGGATCTCCTTGGCGCCCTCCTCGGTGTCGACCGAGACGTGCAGGTCCTTGATCTCGAGTGTTGACATGTTCAGCTCCTGGGGGTGGAGAGATCGACCATCACGGTGTCTCCCTCGATCTGGGTGGAATAGGTCGGGACGGCCTCGGTGGCCGGGAAGTTGACCGGCTTGCCGGTCCTGACGTCGAAACGCGAGCCGTGCAACCAGCACTCGATCTCGCAGCCCTCGACGTCACCCTCGGAGAGGGGGATCGCGGCGTGCGAGCACTCGTCGCGGATCGCGTAGACGTCGTCGCCGTCGCGGACGAGGGCCACCTCGGTGCCGTCGAGCTCGACGGCGAGGACACCCCCGTCGGGGACGTCGACGAGCGATGCTGCGGGGACGTACGTCATGCGCTGAGCCGTCCTACGTGCTCGGCGAGCTCCTCCTCGATCGACTCGACGAGTCGCTCCTGGAGGGACGGGACACCGATGCGGCGGATGATGTCGTTGAAGAAGCCGTGGACGACGAGGCGGCGGGCCTCCTCGGCAGGGATGCCGCGGCTCTGCAGGTAGAACAGGTGCTCGTCGTCGAACCGGCCCGTCGTGGACGCGTGGCCCGCGCCCTCGATCTCGCCGGTCTCGATCTCCAGGTTGGGCACCGAGTCGGCCTTGGCGCCGTCGGTCAGCACGAGGTTGTCGTTGCTCTCGTAGGTCAGGATGCCCTCGGCCTCCTTGCGGATCAGCACATTGCCGATCCAGACCGTGTGGGCGTCCTGGCCCTGCAGCGCTCCCTTGTACTCGACGTTGCTCTTGGTACGCGGCGCGGTGTGGTCGACGAAGAGCCGGTGCTCGATGTGCTGGCCCTCGTCAGCGAAGTAGACACCCAGCATCTCGACGTTGCCGCCCGTGCCGATGTAGTCCGCCGAGGTGCTGGCACGCACGACGTCACCGCCGAGCGAGACCACGACGTGCTTGAAGGTCGCGTCGCGACCGACCCGGGCGTGCTGCGTCACGACGTGGACGCTGTCGTCGTTCCAGTCCTGGACCGTCACGAAGGTCAGCTGGGCGCCGTCCTCGACGACGACCTCGATGTTCTCGGCCCACGTGGCCGAGCCGGCGTAGTCGACGATCACGACGGCCTTGCTGAACTGGCCGGCGCGCACCAGCAGGTGGCCCGCGGCCGCCTGCTCGACGCTGCCGCCGTGGAGCTTGAGCGTCGTGGGCTGCTCGGTCTCGGTGTCGGCCGGGATCGTGATCTCGAAGACCGAGGTTGCGGCGGCCCAGGCACGGGCCGAGACGCGGTCGACCGGAACGTAGCCGGAGGCACCGCGCGCGGAGTCCGCGGTGGGCACCGACACGGCGGTCACGCCGGGAGCGGCGTCGACCTCGATCGTGAAGTCCTCGCCGTCGAGCGGGGCGTCGACGTGCAGGCCGCGGAGGCGCTTGAGCGGGGTGAACCGCCAGATCTCCTCACGCCCCGTCGGGACCTCGTGATCGGCCAGGTCGAACGACCCCTCAGGGTGCAGGTGCGACTCGACAGGGCTGAGCTCGAGGGCCTTGGACAAGTCTTGGATGGCCTCGGGGCCATCTACGAGACGCGCGGTCATCAGCCGACAGCACCTTCCATCTGGAGCTCGATCAGGCGGTTGAGCTCGAGGGCGTACTCCATCGGCAGCTCACGCGCGATCGGCTCGACGAAGCCACGGACGATCAT
>JBEVDF010000229.1:0-15374 GCA_040514145.1 Aeromicrobium sp. | reverse complement strand
GGCGTGGGCCGACACGACGCGCGAGGCCAGGCACACGTGGTCGCCGCCGTCGTCGAGCACGGCGATCCGCTCGAGCACGAGTCGGTTCGGGCAGTCGCGCAGCAGCGGGATCCCGTGCTCGTCGGTGTCGACGTCGAGGCCCTCGAACTTGTCGGTCTCGGCGCTGCACGTGGTGCCGAACCGCTCGGCCATCTCGAGGTCACCGTCGGTAAGGAAGTGCACGGCGAAGTGCGTGGCGCGCAGGCCGGTGCGGTAGGTGTGGTTCGCCTTCGACAGCCACACGCTGTAGTGCTCGGAGTCGATGCTGGACTGAGCATGGAACCCGACCAGGCACCCGGCGCGCTCGTCCTCCGCGGCCGTCGTCACCACCACCAGCGGCTGATCCACCGACGCCATCAGCGTCTCGAACGCGTCGTCATTCACGCGTCGACCCTACGTCCGCCGGGATGAGGCTGCAGGTTCGTTCCACGGAGCCGCGCCTCACACGTCGGCGAGGTCGACCCCCTCCGGCGCCCAGTTGCCATGGAAGCCGGCAGGCACGCGGCCGGGCAGGTGCACGGTGGCCACGTCGTCGAGGGTGGCCGCGTCCAGCAGCCGCAGCTGGCTGCGCCCCTCGGCCCGGTCGTGGACGTACCCCATCAGCACGCCGTCGTCCTCAGCCGTTCCGTCGGGGTTCGGCACGAAGCAGAACTCGCTGGCCTCCAGACCCGCACCGAGCCGGCGCGACTCGGTGGCCCCGGTCTCGAGGTCGTGGCGCAGCACGGAGTCGCCCGGGGCGCCGTCCTCGAACCCGACGGCCCAGCCGTAGCGGTGCCGCCGTCCCGTCAGCCGCTCGTCGTGCCGCGGGAACTCCTGGGAGCGTTGGTCGATCCCGCTCTCGTGCGCGCGTCCCGTCCGCAGGTCCAGGGTGAATCGCGTCAGGACCGCGGGCCCCTCGTTCGGCCCGTTCAGCACGGTCGCGAACATCTGGGGATGACGGATCACGTCGACCACCACCGTGTCCCCGTCGTCGTACGCGTTGAGGGTGTGGAACACGTAGCAGGGCGCGATCTCGAACCAGCGGACCGAGGCTCCGTCGCCGTCGCGCGGCATGATCCCGATCCGGGCCGGGTAGTCCGGGTTCCAGCGGTAGGGGAGCGAGGGGTCGTCGCTCCCACCACGGGCGATGCGCGCGATCACCGGCTCGGGCAGCGGATTGCGCCCGATGACGCGGTTGAGGATGCCGCGCACGATCGGTCGCACGGGGCGCGGCACGTCGGCGGTGGCCATGGCGACGTTGAACGTGACGGGCAGGTCGAGGATCACGACGTGGCGCTCGGTGAGTGCGAAGTCGTGCATCATCGGGCTGCCGTGCACCGTGATGTCGACGCTCCGCCGGATGCGGCCGTCGGTCCCGAGCACCGAGTAGGCCACCCGGTTCCCGCGCATCCAGCTGTAGGACACGGCGTGCAGCTCTCCCGTGTCCGGGTCGCGGTGGGGGTGCGCGGTGTAGCCGGGACGTCCGGGGATGCTGGGCAGGGTGCCGCCGAAGTCGCACGGCCCGACCGTGTCCAGGTCGTGGGTCAGCTCGTACGGCGGCGCGCCCGCCTCGACGAGAGCCAGGGTCCGGCCGTGGTGCTCCAGCACGTTGGTGTTGGCGGCGAAGTCCTGCTCGCCGGGCGTTCCGTGGCGCGGCTCTCCGAGGGCGTCGGCGACGGCGGCGGAGCGCACCCAGCGATTGCGGTACCACTCGGCGTGCCCGTCGCGGATCCGTACGCCGTGCACCATGCCCTCGCCGAGGAACCAGTGGTGCTGGTCGCCGGGGTCGTCGAGGGGGTTGGGGCCGATGCGCAGATAGCGGCCGTCGAGGTGGTCGGGCAGGCGGCCGGTGACGGTGAGGTCGGTGGCGGTGAGCTCCTCGCGTACGGGGGCGAAGTTGTCGCGCAGGTAGCGGTTGGTGGACTCGGTGGTGGGGTCGATGGTCTCGGTCATGACGTCTCTCCTATGACGCGCGCCCGAGCCGCATAACACTGTTATCCGCGACAATAACGCTGTTATGCCATGCTGTCGAGTATGAGTTCTGTACCGGCCTCGGAGGCGTCTGCCGTCCGTGCGCGGCTCCTCGAGGGGGCGGCGCGAATCCTTGACGAGGAGGGCCCCTCAGCGCTGTCGACCCGGCGGCTCGCCACCGAGGCCGGGACGTCGACCATGGCCGTCTACACGCACTTCGGGAGCATGGGCGCCGTCGTGGACGCGGTGGCGACCGAGGGCTTCCGCCGCCTCATCGACCGGGTGGATGCCGTCGAGAAGACCGACGATCCGGCGGCCGACCTGCTGGCGGCCGCTGTCGCCTACCGCGAGAACGCGCTCGAGAACCCCCACCTCTACGCGGTGATGTTCGGGGCGGTCAGCGTGCGAGGGCTCGGCGGCCAGGGCCCCGACGCGGCGGTGGCGTACGCGGCGTTTCGGCAGCTCGTCACGGTGGTGGAGCGGGCGATGGACGCGGGACGACTCCGCCGCGACGACCCGAAGTCGGTGGCCGCACAGTGGTGGAGCGCCCTCCACGGCTACATGATGCTGGAGCTCGCGGGGATGGACCAGGTGGTGAGGGACCCCGAGCACCACGTGCTGTGGCAGCTCATGGAGAACCTGCTCCGGTCGCTCTCGGACTGAGTCGTCAGGCGCTGCGCGGCGCGTACATGATCACGGCCACGCCGGCCAGGCAGATCGCGGCGCCCGCGAGGTCCCAACGATCGGGTCTGAAGCCGTCGAGCAGCATGCCCCAGGCCAGCGATCCCGCCACGAACACGCCGCCGTACGCGGCCAGGATGCGACCGAAGTGCGCGTCGGGCTGCAGCGTGGCCACGAACCCGTAGAGCCCGAGCGCGACGACGCCGAGCCCCATCCAGAGCACGCCGCGGTGCTCCCGGACGCCCTGCCAGATCAGCCATGCGCCACCGATCTCGGCGACGGCGGCCACGGCGAACAGGCTGATCGAGCGCATCACGTCCATGCCGCGATTGTGCCGTGCGAGGCTGGGAGCCGTGACCGACCAGCCCCTGACCGCCGAGGCGCTCATGCGCTCGCGGTTCGACGCGTTCAAGCACGGCGACGCCGACTGGCTGCTCGCCACCTGGCACCCGTCGACCCGGCCGGCCGAGCTCGACCTCTCCGACAACCCCCGCTGGCGGGGCCTGCAGGTCCTCGACACCGAGGCCGGCGGGCCGCAGGACGACAGGGGAGTGGTGGAGTTCCGCGCCACCTTCATCGCCGACGGCGAGCTCGGGATCCTGCACGAGCGATCGAGGTTCGTCCGTGAGGACGGGCGCTGGCTCTACGTGGACGGTGAGGTCTCATGACGGACGCCGGCGGGCCCCGGCCGAGCGACCTGCCCCGGTCGATCGGACGCCCCGCGACGAACGCGCTCGCCGCGCAGGGGATCACCTCGTTGGAGCAGGTCGCCGGGCTCACCGAGGCCGAGCTCCTCGCCCTGCACGGGGTGGGTCCGAAGGCCGTGCGCCTGCTCCGTGAGGCACTCGCCGCGCACGGGCGGGTCTTCGGATCACGACCGCCGGCACCTGACTAGGCTCGGACCATGAGTGAGGACGTGAAGGGCCCCGCCTCCTACGTCCCGGCGATCGAGAAGCAGTACGGCGAGCCGATCGAGCACTGGATGCGCCAACTGGAGTCGATCGTGACCGCCCAGCACATGGAGCAGGTCGCGTTCCTGAAGAACCAGTTCGGCTTCGGTCACGGACATGCCAACGCGCTGGTCGCGGTGTTCCGCCAAGAGCGAGGACTCTGAGTGTCTGCTCGCATCGCCTTCGCCACCTGCGCCAGGCTCGCCGACGGATTCGCCGACGACCACGAGGCCGCTCGACTCCTGGGCGCCGAGTTCGTCGTCTGGAACGACCCCGACGTCGACTGGTCGGTCTACGACCACGTCGTCATCCGCTCCGCGTGGGACTACACGATCCAGCGCGAGGCGTTCGTCGTGTGGGTGCGCTCGCTGGGCGACCGCGTCTCGAACGCGCCCGACCTCGTCGCCTTCAACTCCGACAAGGCCTACCTCGGCGCCCTGCGCGTCCCCACGGTGCCCACGGCCTACGTGGTGCCCGGGGCCGAGGCCCCGCAGCTGCGCGGTGAGGTCGTCGTGAAGCCCACGGTCTCCGCGGGTGGGCGCGACACCGGCCGCTTCGATCCCGACCACCACGACGACGCCCGCGAGCTGATCGCGCAGATCAACGCCTCGGGTCGCGTCGCGATGGTCCAGCCCTACGTCGAGGGCGTCGACGCCGCGGGCGAGACCGCCGTGGTCTTCATCGGCGGCGAGATCTCGCACGTGCTGCACAAGAAGCCGGTCCTGCGCGAGCAGGGCACCGCGGCGCTGCTCGATCCCGACGACCCGGCGTCCGAGGCCGCGATCATGCACGACGAGGACCTGGTCACCGTCGGCGAGGCCGATCCGGAGTTCCTCGATCTGGCCCACGCCGCCCACGGTGAGCTGGCCGAGCGCTTCGGCACGCCGCTGTACGTGCGCGTCGACCTGGTGCCCGGCCCCTCGGGCCCGGTGGTCATGGAGATCGAGGCCGTCGAGCCGTGCCTCTACCTCGACCTCGTCCCGGGCGCGGCCGAGCGCTTCGCCGCCGCGATCAGGTCGCGCGTCGAGGCCTGAACGCGGGGTGCCTCAGCGCGCCTCGACGACGGAGCCGTCCCGGGCACCGATGCGGGTGGGAGCCAGCCACACGGCGATCGCCGTGGTGATCGGCACCGCCAGCACGAGGCCGATCGCGCCGACGAGCGTGCGCACGACCTCCTGCGCGATCCCCTCGGTCACGGCGACCTCGAGCAGCGGGCGCTGGTAGGCCGAGATCAGCAGCAGCGTGGTCATCGCCGTGCCCGCGTAGGCGAAGACCAGCGTGTAGACGCTGGAGGCGATGTGGTCGCGGCCGATGCGCATGGCCGAGCCGAACAGCTCGGTGCGCCCGGCCGTGGGCTTGAGCCCCCGCATCTCCCACACCGCGCTCGCCTGCGTCACGGTGACGTCGTTCAGCACGCCGAGCCCGGCGATCACCATCGACGCGGCGACGACGCCGGCCAGGCTCATCTGTGGGGCGGTGGCCAGCAGCAGGTGGTCGTCCTCCGAGCCGACCCCGGTCAGGTGGGCCCAGTCGGTCGACATCGCGCCGATGAGGGCCGTGAAGCCGATGCCGAACAGCGTGCCGAACAGGGCCGCGGTGGTGCGGATCGAGACGCCGTGGGCCAGGTAGAGCACGGCCAGCATGATGACGGTCGAGCCCGCCACCGCCACCGCGATCGGGGGCTGGTCGGCCAGCAGCGCCGGCAGCACGAACCTCAGCAGCACGAGCAGGGTGATGCCGATGCCGATCAGCGCGAAGAGCCCGCGCCAGCGGCCCACCACCGCGACGAGGATCGCGAAGACGATGGCCAGGATCAGCAGCTGGGGGCCGCGCTGGTGGTCGTAGAACTCGTAGGAGGCCGCCTGGCCGTCGGGGACGACCTCGATGACGCGGATCTCGTCGCCCTTCTCCACGGCGCCGCCGACGTAGCGCGTCGGGTCGAGCGTGAAGACCGCCGACGTGCCGCGCTCGGTCTCGGCCGTGACGTTCGCGCACGACCCCTCGACCATCGGGATGTTGTCCGGCCCGGTGCCGGTGCTGTTGCAGTCGAACGGGGTGACCTCGGTGACGGTGGCGTCGAGGATCGCGACCGCTCCGTACGGATCGGCGCCCTGCGGGACGTCGGCGCTGTCCGGCCACAGGGCGGCCACGGCGCCGAACGCGACGAGCGCGATGGCCAGGACGACGGCGGTCAGCGACCACGCGAGACGGGGTCGGGGCGGTCCCTCGGGGGGCTCGATCGCGTGAGTGTGTGTCACGATGCCAGCGTGTCACGTGGCGAAGAGATCCCTGAACACCTCCCCGGTGGATCCGGAGGCGTGTGGCGTGTCGGCCGCACCGTCCGGCGCCCCACGGGGCCCTGGACGCCTGCCGTCCACGAGCTGCTGGACTGGCTCGCCAACGAGGGGCTCGGCGGCATCCCGCACGTCTCCGGCGTCGACGAGGACGGGCGCGAGATCGTCTCGTACATCGAGGGGCGCGGCGTGCCCGTCGACGACGAGGTCGTGCTGGACACCGTCCTGGTCGAGGCGGTGGCGTGGCTGCGCGACTTCCACGACATCGTCGAGGAGTTCCGCCCCGACGGCCCGCGCACGTGGCGCCAGACCGGCGAGGTCGAGCTCGGCGACGACCAGATCATCTGCCACAACGATCCCGGCGCCTACAACTGGATCATCCAGAGCGGCCACTTCGTCGCGATGATCGACTGGGACCTCGCCGGGCCGGGACAGCGCATCGACGACCTCGCGTTCCTGTGCTGGACGGCGATCCCGCTGTACCGCGAGATCCCGCTCGAGGACGTCGTGCGGCGCCTGGATCTCGTGGTGGACACGTACGCCGAGTGGGGCCCGATGGCCCTGCTGGACGCCGTGGTCGCCCGGATGACCACCGCCACCGAGCGCATCGCCGCCGGCATCGAGCGCGGTGACCCCGGCATGCTGAACCTCGCGCGCAAGGGAGAGCCGCAGCGCACCCGCGACCGGCTGGCCGCGTTCGAGGCCCGTCTGCCGGCCATCCGCGCCGCGCTCTGAACCTCCTGGGAATGTGACACCCGTCACGTAGGGTGTCGGCCATGGATTCGATGCTGTCGACCGTGGGCCTGCCGATCGCCCTCGGGATCATCATGTTCGGTCTCGGCCTGTCGCTGACCGTCGCGGACTTCACCCGGGTGCGCAAGTCCCCGAAGGCGGTGGTGATCGCACTGCTGTGCCAGCTCGTGCTGCTGCCGGTCGTGTGCTTCGGGCTCGTGCTGGCGCTCGACCTGCCGCCGGTGCTCGCGGTGGGCATGCTGCTGCTGGCCGCATCGCCCGGCGGCAGCACCGCGAACCTGTTCAGCCACCTCTTCCGCGGCGACGTCGCCCTGAACATCACGCTGACGGCGATCAACTCGGTCGTCGCGATCGTCTCGCTGCCGATCGTCACCAACCTGGCCATGGCCTACTTCGACCTGGGCGACGAGGTCACGCTGCAGTACCGCAAGGTGATCGAGGTCTTCGCCATCGTGCTCATCCCCGTTGTCCTGGGCATGTGGGTGCGCGCGAAGCGCCCGGACTTCGCCGACCGCATGGACAAGCCGGTGCGGATCGGGTCGGCCCTGGTGCTGTTCATCATCATCGTGGGCATCGTCGTCGACCAGCGCGCGAACGTCGGGGACTACGCCGCCTCGGTCGGCCTGGCGGTCACGATCTTCTGCGCCGCCAGCCTCGTCATCGGGTTCGTGGTCCCGGCCTGGGCAGGCGTCACCGACCGGCAGGCCGTCGCGTGCTCGTTCGAGATCGGCGTCCACAACGCCACGCTCGCGATCTACGTCGCGGTCGAGGTGCTCGACAGCGTGGAGCTCTCGGTGCCGGCCGCCGTCTACGGCCTGGTGATGTTCGTGCTGGCCGCGCTGTGGGGTCTCGCACTCACCCGGTGGATCCTGCCGCGGACGGAGGCCGGGACGCTACCGTCGCACCATGGCTGACGTGCACTTCGACGAGCGCGACGACGCGGAGGCGTTCGCCGCCACGCTGGAGGCCGAGGGCATCGCGTGCCGGCTGCACCGCGACGAGTTCGCCGGGGAGGACGACTTCGAGGACGCGGCCTGGCTGGTCGAGGTTCCCGACGCCGTGCCGGACCTGGCCGAGCGTGCCGAGCACGCCGGGGGATGGGTCGTGGTGGCGGACCAGCCGTCCGCCGCCCCCGCGCCGCTGCCGGTGGGACCCCGCAGGCTCAAGCGCGCCCCGGGCCACTGACCGGGCGCCGCTGCCTCACCTGGGGGAGGTCGGCTCGTCCTCCGGCAGCTGGAGGATGCCGTCGAAGATCGTCACCATCATCTGGTCGAGCACGCTCTCGCGGTCGAACGGCCGCTCGGTCCAGCGGGCCATCTCCGCGTTGAACCACAGCGCGCCGAAGACCATCTCCATGCCGAGCCGCACGTCGATGTCGTCGCGCATGAGGTCGGGGATGCCGCTGACGGTGATCGCGGTGGCCACCTCGAAGAGCGCGTCCAGGCGGTCGATCAGCTTGCTGCGGACCGGCGAGTCCGGTCCGAAGCCGGTGGCGCCGATGAGAGGGCCGAGCTCGACGGCGAGGTCGACCAGGTCGGTGAAGAACTTGCGGATGGCCTCCTCGATGTCGGTGGCCGACCCGGCGAGATCGCGGCTGATGCCCTGTGCGTTCTCGGTGGCGCGGACCATCGCCGCATCGATGGACTCCAGGACGGAAGCCTCGAAGAGCTCCTCCTTGGACGGGAAGTGACGGTAGAGCATCGCCTCGTTGATCCCGGCCTCCGCGGCGATCTCGCGAGTGCGGGTGGCGGCGAACCCCTTCTGGGCGAAGACGCGACGCGCCGATTCGGTGATCTGGGCACGGCGGCGCTCGGCACTCATCCGCCGCTTGGGGCCTCTTTCAACGGTCACGGCAGAAACCGTAGGACACGTCACGGCAACAGGGGAGCAAAGCGCTGAAACTAGAGGGGTCCATGTGACAAATGTGACTGGATTGACGAAGAAATGTAACGGGATTCACAAATTCTCAGGATTCGATTGCCAGCCGCCTCGTTGCCGCTCTAATCTGGCGTGACTTGCTTGAAGTCAATACCTACTTACTTAGGTCGGGATGCTGCCCCGGCCTTCGCGAAGGAGAAAGACATGAGCGTTCCGAAGCCGCTCGTCCGGACCCGCCTGCTGATGGCGCGCCCCGTGATGCACTCGACCCGCGTCAGCCTCGGTGCCAAGCGCACCATGGCCGACTCGATCGCCTCTGCTGCTCGTGCCCCCGAGGGCGCGATCTACGACTTCGACGTGATCGCCGGGCTGCCCGTGCAGTTCGTCACCGTCGAGAACACCGGCCCGGCCACCGGCCGCGCCACGATGATCTACCTGCACGGCGGCGGTCACGTCGTCGGCAGCTCGCGCGCCTACCGAGCCTTCGCCGCCCACGTGGCGATGCATGCCGGCATGGACGTCCTGCTCCCCGAGTACCCGCGGGCTCCCGAGAGCCCCTACCCGGCCGCGCTGGACATGCTCATCGCGCTCTACCGGGCGCTGCCGTCCTACGGCGTCGACCCGAGCACCGTCGTCCTGGCCGGTGACGACGCCGGGGCCGGCCTGGCCCTGGCCATGGCGCTGGAGATCCGCGACCTCGGCCTGCCGATGCCGGCGGCGATCGGCATGATCAGCCCTTGGCTCGACCTGAACGCCGACATCGAGCGCTCGCGCCCCTCGGCGCCGGACCCGTGGTTCACCCCGGCGCTGGCCACCCGCTGGGCCCGCACCTACCTGGGCGGCGCCGATCCGCTCGATCCCGGTGCCTCGCCGCTGCACGGCGACTTCGACGGCCTGCCGCCCATCGTCATCCACTACAGCGGCCTCGACCCGCTGCGCACCGACGCCGAGGCGTTCCTGCAGAAGGCGACGCTGAAGGCCGACAGCCCGCGCGTCATCGCTCGGGAGTACCCCGAGATGTGGCAGTCCTTCCACCTCCAGGCCGGCCGCCTCGACGCCGCCGACCAGGCGGTCGAGGAGTTCGGCAAGGCGATGGCCTCGCTCGTCGAGGTTCCCGGCGGTCACGGCGACGTGGTGCCGATCAACCGCCCGGTGGCCGGCCAGGGTGGCCGCCGCCTGCGGCTGGTCAAGCCAGCTGCTGCCGCAGGAACTCCATCTGTATGAGCTTGAGGTTCTCCGCGACCTCTTCCTGAGGCGTCATGTGGGTCACCCCCGACAACGGCAGGACCGTGTGGGGGCGCCCCGCCGCCAGCAGGGCGGAGGACAGCCGCAGGGTGTGCGCCGCGACCACGTTGTCGTCGGCCAGGCCGTGGATGAGCATGAGCGGCCGCTCCAGTCGTGGCGCGAGCGGCAGCAGTGAGTTCGCGTCGTAGACGTCGGGCTGCTCGTCCGGATGTCCGAGGTACCGCTCGGTGTAGCAGGTGTCGTACAGCCGCCACTCGGTGACGGGAGCGCCCGCGACCGCCGCGTGGAACACGTCGGGCCTCACCAGCACGGCCAGCGCCGACAGGTAGCCGCCGTACGACCAGCCGGTGATGCCGACGCGGCCGGGATCGACGTCGTCGGGGTAGCGCTGGGCCACCGCCGCGACGGCATCGACCTGGTCCTGCAGCGTGACCTCGGCGAAGCGGTCGCGGATCTCGCGCTCCCACTCCGGGTCGCGACCCGGCGTGCCGCGACCGTCGGCCACGACCACGCAGAAGCCCTGGTCGGCCATCCACTGCGACTCGAGGAACATCCGCCCGGAGGCCAGCACGCGCTGGGCGTGCGGACCGCCGTAGGGATCCATCAGCAGTGGCAGCCGCCGCGATCCCGGCACGTGGCCGCGGGGGAAGAGCACCGCGGCCCGCAGCTCGCGCTCGCCCAGGCGGATCATCTCGACCTCGGGCGTGAACGGCGCCGGCTCGGCGAGCACCCGGATCGAGCCCGTGGTCTCGCCGGCGTGCACCGTGATGGTGGCGGCCGTGGAGTCGAGCTCGTTCCGCACCACGACCGTGGTGCCGCCCTCGGCCACCGCGCCGTGCACGGCGGCGCCCTCGGTGAGCACCTCGGCGGAGCCGTCGGCGCCGAAGCGGACGAGCTGGACCTCGGTGGGCTCGGCCGACGCCGTGACGAGGACGCCCGCGTCGTCGACCGTGACGATCGAGCGGACCTGCCACTCATCGCCGCTGACGGGGGAGCCGTCGAGGCACACCCGGCGTCGTCCGGCGACGTCCTCGACCGTGACGAGGCGCCCCTCGGCGTCGCGGCGCGGTGCGGAGGACAGCTCGACCCAGGCCTCGTCGGTCAGCTCGCGCAGGGTGCGGGTGGCGCCGGTGGCGGGATCGGCCTCGAGGACGAGGCTCCGCCGCTGGTCACGGCTCAGCACCTGCAGGACGGGAAGGTGGCCCTCGGTCCAGTCGACCCGCGCGAGGTACTCGTAGGCCGCGTGGTCCCACGTGATCTCGGTGGGCGCCGTGCCGTCGAGGCCCACGTGCCAGAGGGTGACCGTGCTGTTCGTCGTGCCGGCGGCGGGGTAGCGCTGCTCGGCGGCGGGCTGGTCGGGGTTCGCCGGATCGGCGATGTGCCACACGGGGACGTCGGCGTCGTCGTACCGCTCCACGAGCAGCGAGCGACCGTCGGGAGCCCACCAGAACCCGCGGAACCGGTCCATCTCCTCGGCCGCGATGAACTCGGCGCGCCCCCACGCCTGCGTGGGCGCGTCGGGCGTGACGAGGGCCCGGTCGTCGGTGCCGGCCACGCCCACGACGCGCAGCTCGCCGGCGGCGTTGGCGTAGGCGACGTGGCGGCCCGTCGGATCGAGGCGCGGATCGATGACCGCGCCGGACGAGGGCAGCTCGCGCACGGCGCCCGCGCCGAGGTGGATCGCGAAGAGGCGGCCCGACAGGGCGAAGCACGCCCAGCGGCCCGTGGCGTCGACGTCGTAGGACACGAGTCCGCCGGCGCCTTCGCGGCTGCGCTCGCGCCGGGCGCGCTCCTCGGGAGAGAGATCCTCGTCGGCGCCGCCGAGCACGTCGACCGGGTCGGCCAGCAGCGACTCCTCGCCGGTGGCGACGTCGTACTCCCACAGGGCGCCCGAGCGCGTGACGCCGTCGGGCGTGCGGATGAAGCGGACGGTGGCGCCGTCGGGGGAGACGGTCAGGTTGCGGGGGATGCCGAGGGTGAAGCGCAGGGTGCGTGCGGCCAGTCGGGGGTAGGACTCCGTCATGTCTTCCATCCTGTCAGGGTGGGCTGTCACGGTCGGCCCCTACATTGGGAGGCATGTCCGACCGCCGACTGCTCCTTGTGCACGCCCACCCCGACGACGAGGCGATCCAATCGGGCCTCACGATGGCCAAGTACGTCGCCGAGGGAGCCCACGTCACGCTCGTGAGCTGCACCCTCGGCGAGCACGGCGAGGTCCTCGTCCCCGAGCTGGAGCACCTGGCCGCCGAGCAGGAGGACCGCCTCGGTCCTCACCGCCTCGGCGAGCTGAGCGACGCGATGGCCCACCTGGGCGTCACCGACTTCCGCCGCCTCGGCGGCGACGGCGCCTACCGCGACTCCGGCATGGTCTGGGACGAGAACGGCACCGCCGCCGCGAGGGACGAGATCGACCCGCGCGCGTTCTGGCGCGCCGACCTGTTGGAGGCGGCGAACCACCTGGTCGCGATCATCCGCGAGCTCCGCCCGCAGGTGCTCGTGACCTACGACGAGTTCGGCAACTACGGCCACCCCGACCACATCCAGGCCCACCGCGTGACGCACTACGCTGCTGCGCTCGCGGCCGTCGAGTCGCACCGGCGCGACCTCGGCCCGGCGTGGGACGTGCCCAAGATCTACTGGACCGCCGAGTCCGCGTCCCGCATGCGCGAGGGCGCCAGGATGATGGCCGAGGCCGGCCAGCCGCCGCTGTTCGACTTCGACCTGGACAACCTCCCGCCGATGTTCTCCGAGGACGAGGACCTCAGCGCGGCCATCTCGTCCACGCCCGAGCACGTCACCGCGAAGCTCGACGCGATGCGCGCGCACGCCACCCAGATCAGGCCCGACGGGGAGTTCTTCGCCATGGGCATCGACCTCGCGGCGATCGCCTGGGGCACCGAGTACTACCGGCTCGCGAAGGGCGAGCGCGGTCCCGTCGGCGAGTCCGGCCTCGAGGAGGATCTCTTCGCCGGTCTCGGCTGACGGTCGGCGCCACACTGCCCCTTGGGCCGCAGCCCGTAGGCTTGGCGGGTGGAGAAGTCCGTCGATCAAGCCGCTTTCCGGGGTGCGCTGTCGCGATTCGCCAGTGGCGTGACCGTCGTGTCCACTCAGCACGAGGGCATCGATCACGCGATGACGGCGAGCGCGTTCACCTCGGTGTCCCTCATTCCGCCGCTCGTGCTCGTCTGCTCGAACAGGGGCAGTCGCTTCCACGACGCCGTGCGCGAGTCGCGCCGCTGGGGCGTCTCGATCCTGTCCGAGCAGGGCCGTCAGGCGTCGGCCTGGTTCGCGCACCGCGGTCGCCCGCTGGACACGCAGTTCGCCGGCATCGAGCACCACCGCAGCCCGGGCGGCCTGCCGCTGCTCGACGACGCGCTGGCGTGGCTCGAGTGCGAGACCGAGGCCGAGCACGACGGCGGCGACCACTCGATCCTCGTCGGCCGCGTCACCTGGGCGCAGTACCAGGACGAGACCGACGATCCGCTGCTCTACTACCGCTCGCACTACGGCACGATCATCCGTCAGGCCGACTCCGAGAAGACCGTCTACCGAGGGGGCGCATGAGTCGCCGTCGCCTGGTGATCGCCCTCGGCGCCGTGGTGTCCGTGCTCGCGATCGCCTACGTCGCCGGCTATGTGATGACCGGCCAGCGCCTGCCCGCCGACACCTCGATCGCCGGGGTCGCGGTCGGCGGCAAGAGCCCCGACGCCGCCGAGGACGCCCTCACGAAGGGCCTGGCCGACCGGGTCAAGGAGCCGATCGTCGCCACGTTCGATGGCCGCGAGATCGAGATCCAGCCCGCGCAGGCCGGCCTCGCGGTCGACGTCCCGGCCAGCGTGAAGGCCGCCGGGGGCCGCTCGTGGGACCCGCGCGACATGATCGCCCTCGTCGCCGGCGGCTCCGACCACGACCCCGTGCTCGACGTGGACGCCGCGAAGCTCTCCTCGGCCGTCGCCTCGGTCGCCGAGACGATCGACCAGCCCGTCGTGGAAGCCCAGATCACGTTCCCCGACGCCAAGCCGAAGGCCCGCCAGCCGAAGGCCGGCAACGAGGTCCCGCAGGACGAGTTCGCCGAGGTGGTCCAGGCCGCGTGGCTGACCACCGACGAGCCCGTCGAGGTCCCCGTGGCCCTGGTGGCCCCGGCCGTCGACGCGGCCGGACTCCGCCAGGCCCTGCGAGACATCGCCGAGCCGGCCGTGTCGGCCCCGGTGGCCCTGAAGGTCGGCGACACCACGGTCGACCTGCCCGTCACGGCCTACGCGCCCGCCCTCTCGGTGGTGGTCCGCGACGCGGCGATGGTCCCGGTCGTCGACGCGAAGGACCTGGCCAAGCCGCTCACCAGCTCCACCACGGGCATCGGCTCGCGCGCGGTCGACGCCTCGTTCCGCTTCGAGGGCGGCAAGGTCGTGATCGTGCCGAGCAAGGCGGGCGTGGGCCTGGACCCCGACACCATGGCCAAGCAGCTGGTCCCGGTGCTGACGAAGACCGGCGCGGCCCGCTCGATCACGGTCGAGGCCAGCGCGGTGCAGCCCGAGTTCACCACCAAGGACGCGAAGGCGCTCGGCATCAAGGAGCGGATCGGCAGCTTCACCACCGAGTACCCGCACGCCGACTACCGCAACACCAACCAGGCCGAGGCCGCCCGTCGCATCGACGGTGTCATCCTCGAGCCCGGCGAGACGTTCAGCTTCAACGACATCGTCGGCGAGCGGACCGCCGCCAACGGCTTCGTGTCGGGCTTCGTCATCAACGGGGGAGTGTTCCGCGAGGAGCTCGGCGGCGGCGTCTCCCAGGTCGCCACCACCGCGTACAACGCCGCGTTCTTCTCCGGCCTCGACGACGTCGAGCACCACCCGCACGCGTTCTACATCGACCGCTACCCGGTGGGGCGCGAGGCGACGATCTACTACGGCAGCCTCGACCTGCGGTTCCGCAACCCGTACAAGACCGGCGTCGTGATCCGCGCCTGGGTCGACAAGAGCACCCCGGGCACGGTCGGGCGGATGAACGTGGAGATGTACGGCACCAAGGTCTACGAGGTGAAGTCGCGTCAGAGCGAGCGCTACAACTTCCGCGAGCCCGGCACGCAGTACGACGACACCGACGCGTGTGTCAGCCAGGCCCCGGTCACCGGCTTCGACATCGACATCCATCGCGACTTCTACCAAGGCGGAGAGCGCGTCAGGACCGAGAAGGACACCGCCTACTACCAGGCGGCCGACCGCGTCATCTGCGGCAAGAAGCCCACGACGGACTGACCTCCGCCCCCGCGCGGTCCACGGTCCACCCCCGCGTCCCGCTCCACTTTTGGACGCGGATTCACGCGAGATCGCCGATCCGGCGTGCATCCGTTTCCAAAAGTGGGAGTGGGGTCGCCGAGCGGGGCCGCCGAGCCGCGGGCGCGGGTCAGCCCGGCGTGAGGTAGCGGTACGCGTGGTGCGTCGTGAAGCCGTAGGGCTCGTAGAGCGCGAGCGCGGGAGCGTTGTCGCGCATCGTCTGGAGGTAGGCCTTGTCCGCCCCGTGGGCCGCGGCCCAGGCCAGCGAGGTGTTCACGATCCGGCGGGCCAGTCCACGGCGCCGGTGG
>JBEVDF010000154.1:0-28203 GCA_040514145.1 Aeromicrobium sp. | reverse complement strand
GACGCGCCCGGCCGGTACACGTGGACCCACGGCCCCGTGTTGGTGAACATGGCGTCGGTACGCCCGTTCGGGTTCAGCGCGCCGACGGTGACGATCGGCGTGGCCCGCGGATCACGGGGCACGACCTCGTCGTCCGGGTTCTCCCACGGACCGAACGCGGCCGGGAACAGCGGGCGCGACGTCGCGTCGTTGCCGGCCGCGCACACGACGGTGGTGCCCGTGCGGCCGATCAGGGCCAGCACCTCGTAGAGCGTCGGGTCGAACTCCTGGTCGTACGGCGTCTCGTGGTAGTAGCCGAACGACAGGTTCAGCACGTCGAGGCTCAACCCGTTCTCCGCGCCGTCACCGGCGCGGACCAGCTGCGCGATGCGGATCAGCGCGGTGACGAAGTCGGACTCGGCGAGCGTGCCGTCGGAGTCCATGACCCGCCACCAGTGGATGTCGGCGTCGGGGCAGCCCTGATGGAGGAGGCCGACGATGAACGTCCCGTGGCCGGAGGCGTCGTCGATCGAGCCGTCGAGCGGCCCGCTGACGTTGCCGAGGGTCTCGGGGTCGGTGGGGGCGTCGTCGCGGCCGATGGTCACGCCGGAGATCAGCTTCGTGCCGTCCTTGACCGCGCCGTTGGTGAACCACGGGTGCGTGCCGCAGCCGGAGTCCAGCACCCCGACCCGGGGGCGGCGCCTGCCGTCGGGGTCGTCGGGGGAGCGCGTGGGGGGCGGGCCGACCCACGCGACGGGCTGGCGTCCGCCCGAGCCGACCTCGCCGTAGGAGTCGACCGCCACGCTGGCGCCGCGCGTGAACGGCGCGCCCCGGGTGAAGGGCGCGCCGCGGGTGAAGGGGGCACCCCGGGTGAAGGGCGCGCCGCGCGTGAACGGAGCGCCCCGGGTGAACGGAGCGCCGCGCGTGAACGGGCTGCTCTGCAGGACGTGGTCCAGGCCGATGCCGTGCAGGAGGTCCGTCCCCTTCTCCGGCTCGCGGCTCAGGGCCAGGGCGCGGGCCGCCTGGAGCAGCGACCACGCGTCCGGCGGGCGGGCGTGGGACCGCGCGGTGGCGGAGATCACCACGCGGGCCATCCCGACACTCCCGGTGGTGGTGAGCCACGGGTAGCGCTCAGCGCGTTCGCGGCGCTCCTCGTCGGTCTCGCGGATCTGGATCCTGGGGTAGGTCTCGTCCTCCTCGACCTGCCAGTTGAAGACCTCGGCGGCGTCCTTCAACAGCTGGATCGCCGCATCGACGTCGACGAGGGTGGAGATCAGCAGCTTCGTCGACAGGTACGCGGTGGGGTGGGTCTCACGATCGCCGGGACCGACGGTGGCCTTCGAGGGGTCGAGGGTCGCGCCCTCACGCGCGGCGACGCTCTCCAGCTCCTGCTCCCGCTCCCACGGGTCCTGCTCTTCCCAGCGCGGCGGCTCCTGGCCAGTCGGACGCATCCGGTGCTCCTCAGATCTCGAAGGTGGGGGTCGCCAACTCGGTGTCGCCCGAGAAGTAGATGCGGATCAGGCCGGCCGGCAGCGTCTCGAACTCGAACCGTCCGTCGATGACGTCGGCGGTGTAGGTCTGGTCGCCCGACGTGAGGCGCGCCTGATCGGCGCCGGTGCCGGTGACCCAGCCGTCCACGCGTCGGGTGGTCTCGTCGACCTCGGCCACGCGCAGCAGGACGGAGGCCTCGTCGTGGGAGAACTCGATCGTGATGACGCCCGAGCCTCGGGTGCCGACCAGCTCGGTGCTGCGGCCCAACAGGCTCAGCAGCTCGTAGTCGGCGTCGAGGTTCTCGGCGGCGACCGCGGCGATCATGGCATCGGTCAGGTGGGCAGGCGGTGGATCGAGCACCTCGTACATCGCTCGCAGCTGGGTGAAGATCGGATCGCGTTCGGTCATGGCGTGGCCCCCTCGCCGGAGATGACGGCCTTGAGCTTCTCGAGGCAGCGTCGGCGTGTCGGGCCGATGCTCCCCACGGGCATGCCCAGGTCCTCGGAGATGTGGTGGTAATCGGGCCGATCGTCGAAGGCGATCACGCGCAACAGGCGCTGGCAGCGCTCGTTGAGCTGCGCGACCGCGGACCACAGCCGGTGGTTGTCGTCGGCCGAGACGGCCTCGGCCTCGGCGGCGGGCGAGGTCGGCAGCGCGGGAGCCAGGAGCTCGTCGTCGACCGCGTCCTCGCGCCGGTTCCTCGAGGCGACCCGCCAGGCCTGACGTCGGGCCGTGATGATGAGCCACGACGAGACCGCACGCGGGTTGTCCACGCTGTCGGCCTTGCGCACGAGGGTCAGCCAGGTGAACTGGATGACGTCCTCACACACGTCCTCGTCGAGGCGGTAGGCGCGCACCACATGCCACAGCACGGGTGTCATCTCGCGCACGAGCTCGTCGATCGCTCCGCGGTCGCCGTCACGCCAGCGTGCGAAGGCCTCGCCGGAGCGGATCCACGGGCCGTCGTCGGATTCTGCTGGTTCGTGTGACTTTTCGCTGGTCACGAAGTTCATTGTGCGCACATCCGGGACGAGGCAGGAAGGGGTCGCGCTGATACACGCCACCCGGGGACCGTCGGGAAGGCGGTGCGCGCTAGTAACCTGTCGGGGTGCGACGACCCTCCCTGCTGCTGTCCGTGGTCCTCGGTCTCGCGACCCTGGCGGGCTGTTCCGGCGGGGGTCCCTACTGCGACGCGGTCGACGACGGCCGCGATTCCCTGGCCACCTTCGGCCAGCAGAACGACGCCGCCTTCGCGACCTACGCCGACGTCACGACGAAGGTCGCCCACGAGGCGCCCGAGGACATCGCGAAGGAGTGGACCGCGATCGCCAAGGCCACCAAGAAGGTCGTGATCGCTCATCGCAAGGCCGACTTCGCGCTCGAGGACATGAAGAGCGAGGAGAAGGTGAACGCCCTGTCCCAGCAGGACATCGACCGGATCACCGCCGCCCACGAGGCCTTCAACGACACGAAGGCCCAACGCGAGGACGTGGTCGAGCACGTGAACGACGAGTGCGGCATCGACCTGTCGAAGAAGTGAGGAACTGACCGTGGCCCTGCCCGAACTGACCGACGAACAACGCCGCGAGGCGCTGGCCAAGGCGGCTGTCGCGCGCCAGGTGCGTGCCGAGGTGAAGAACCGCCTGCGTCACTCCGGCGCGAGCGTCGCCGACGTGCTGGCCGAGGCCAAGCGCAACGAGGCCGTCGCCAAGATCAAGGTGCTCGATCTGCTGCAGAGCATCCCCGGCATCGGCAAGCTGACGGCCCAGCAGATCATGGCCGACCTGAGCATCGCCGAGAGCCGCCGTCTCCGTGGGCTCGGCACGAACCAGGCCAAGGGCCTCGTCGCCGAGATCGCCCGCCGTGGATGAACGCCAGCGGGGCCGGCTGATCGTGCTGGCCGGGCCCACCGCGGTCGGCAAGGGCACGGTCGCGGCGTGGGTGCGCGAGCACCACCCCGAGATCTGGATGTCCGTCTCGGCCACCACCCGACCCGCTCGGCCCGGCGAGGTCGATGGACGGCACTACCACTTCGTCACGACCGAGGAGTTCGACCGCCTCATCGCCTCCGACGGCCTGCTCGAGTACGCCACGGTCCACGGCGTCAACCGCTACGGCACGCCGCGCGCCGCCGTGGAGGAGAAGCTGGAGCAGGGCGAGTCGGTCCTGCTGGAGATCGACCTGCAGGGCGCACGGCAGGTCCGCGAGCGGTTCCCCGAGGCGTTCCTGGTGTTCCTGGCGCCGCCCAGCTGGGACGAGCTGGTCAACCGCCTGGTCGGCCGGGGCACCGAGACCGAGGCCGAGCGGGAGCGCCGCCTGGCCACCGCGCGCGAGGAGCTGGCGGCAGTGTCGGAGTTCGACGCCACCATCGTCAACACCGAAGTCGAGGAAGCGGGCCAGGAGTTGGTAGACTTGTTCAGATCACGCCCTGCAGCCGACCCTGCCGGGTAATCCTCGAACTTCTGGAGATTCTGAGTGTCCACGACACGTTCTGCCGCCGAAGGCATCACCAACCCGCCGATCGACGACCTGCTCGAGAAGGCGGACTCCAAGTACAAGCTCGTCCTCTACAGCGCCAAGCGCGCTCGCCAGATCAACGCCTACTACTCCCAGCTGGGCGAGGGCCTGCTCGAGTACGTCGGCCCGCTGCTCGAGACCGAGGTCCAGGAGAAGCCCCTGTCGATCGCGCTGCGCGAGATCAACGCCGGCCTGCTGACCGTCGAGGACATCAACCCCGACGCCGACGCGCCCGCGAACACCGACGAGGCCTGAGCCTGACGCCGCGATGAGTCGCATCGTCCTCGGGGTCACCGGTGGTGTCGCCGCCTACAAGGCGGCGCTGCTGCTGCGCCTGTTCACCGAGGCCGGGCACGACGTCCGCGTCGTGCCCACCGAGTCCGCGCTGGAGTTCGTCGGCGCCCCCACGTGGGAGGCGCTCTCGGGCAACCCGGTGCAGACCGGGGTCTTCGAGAACGTCTCCGAGGTCCCGCACGTGAAGCTGGGCCAGACCGCGGATCTCGTGGTCGTCGCCCCGGCCACGGCCAACACCCTGGCCCGTGCGGCCCATGGGCTGGCCGACGACCTCCTGACGAACACCCTGCTCACGGCGCGCTGCCCGGTCGTGATGGCGCCCGCCATGCACACCGAGATGTGGGAGCACCCCGCCACGGTGGCCAATGTGGCCACGCTGCGCGAGCGGGGCGTCCTGGTCATCGAGCCCGACTCCGGCCGCCTCACCGGCGCCGACACCGGCCCCGGCCGCCTGCCCGACCCCGAGGCGATCCATGCGCTGTGCCTGCAGGTGCTGCAGGGCCGCCCGCGCGACCTCGTCGGCCAGCACGTCGTGGTGTCCGCCGGTGGCACTCGGGAGTTCCTCGATCCCGTGCGCTTCCTGGGCAATCGCTCGTCGGGTCGCCAGGGGATCGCGCTCGCCGAGGCGGCGCTCGCCCGCGGGGCCTCGGTCACGCTGGTGGCCGCCAACGTGTCGATCGACGTGCCCGCCGGCGCCGAGGTGGTCCGGGTCGTCACCACCTCCGAGCTGCGCGAGGCGATGCTGAAGGCCGCCGAGTCCGCCGACGCCGTCGTGATGGCGGCGGCCCCGGCCGACTTCCGGCCTGCCGCGTTCGCCGACGCGAAGATCAAGAAGCAGCCCGACGGCGTCGCGCCGTCGATCGAGCTGACCGAGAACCCCGACATCCTCCTCGAGCTCGTGCGCACCCGCTCGGGACGCTCCCCGGTCATCGTCGGCTTCGCCGCCGAGACCGGCGACGCGAACGGGTCGGTGCTCGACCACGCGCGCGCCAAGCTCGCCCGCAAGGGCTGCGACCTGCTGGTCGTCAACGACGTCGGGTCCGAGCGCACGTTCGGCCAGCCCGACAACGAGGTCACCATCCTCACGGCCGAGGGATCCGAGCATCCCGTGGCCCGCGCGGCCAAGTCCGAGATCGCCCACGCGATCTGGGACGCGGTCGTCCAACGGGTGGAATGAACCTGCCCCGTCACCACCTGCCCACTACAGTCGTCACGACGTCTGCGACGTCGTAGTCCATCATCCAGAGAGGTAACCGTGAGCCGTCTTTTCACCTCGGAGTCCGTGACCGAGGGTCACCCGGACAAGATCGCCGACCAGATCAGCGACAGCATCCTCGACGCCCTGCTCGCGCAGGACCCCAAGAGCCGCGTCGCGGCCGAGACGTTCGTGACCACGGGCCTGGTCCTGGTCGGCGGCGAGGTCACCACCGAGGCGTACGCGGACATCGCGCGGATCGCGCGCGACCGCGTGCTCGAGATCGGCTACGACTCGTCCACCAAGGGCTTCGACGGTGAGTCCTGCGCCGTGCAGGTCACCCTCGACGCGCAGTCCCCGGACATCGCGCAGGGCGTCGACAAGGCCGAGGAGGCCCGCCTCGGCGGTGCCACCGACCCGCTCGACCTCCAGGGCGCCGGCGACCAGGGCCTCATGTTCGGCTTCGCCTGCGACGAGACGCCCGAGCTGATGCCGCTGCCGATCACGATCGCGCACCGCCTCTCCGAGCAGCTGACCAAGGTCCGCAAGGACGGCACGCTGCCGTACCTGCGTCCCGACGGCAAGACCCAGGTCACCATCGAGTACGACGACAACGACAAGCCCGTGCGCGTCGAGGCCATCGTCATCTCCACCCAGCACGAGGAGGGCGTGGACCTGGAGCACCAGCTGCCCGCCGACCTCAAGAAGCACGTGATCGACGAGGTGCTGAGCCAGTACGACATCGACTCGTCGAACTACAAGTCGCACATCAACCCCACGGGCAAGTTCGTCATCGGCGGTCCCATGGGCGACGCCGGCCTGACGGGCCGCAAGATCATCGTCGACACGTACGGCGGCTACGCCCGTCACGGTGGCGGCGCGTTCAGCGGCAAGGATCCGAGCAAGGTCGACCGCTCCGGGGCCTACGCCATGCGCTGGGTCGCCAAGAACATCGTGGCGTCCGGCCTGGCCACCAAGGCCGAGGTCCAGGTCGCGTACGCGATCGGCGTGGCCCACCCGGTCGGCTTCTACGTCGACACGTTCGGCACCGAGGTCGTCCCGGTCGACACGATCCGCGACGCGGTGCTGGAGATCTTCGACCTGCGTCCGGCCGCGATCGTTCGCGACCTCGACCTGCTGCGCCCGATCTACGCCGCGACGGCCGCCTACGGCCACTTCGGCCGCCCGGGCCTGCCGTGGGAGAGCATCGACCGCGCCGACGCCCTGCGCGCCGCCGCCGGTCTCTGATCCATCGCGCGGCGCCGGCTTCCGGCGCCCCAAGTGCACTTTTGGAAACGGATCCACCTCGACGAGCCTCGTCAGGGTGGATCCGTTTCCAAAAGTTGCCCCCGCGGGTCCCGTCGGTGCCGACTGGTAGAACAACGGGGTGAGTGAGGTCCAAGGACGTGTCGCGAGAATCCTCGTCGACACGCCGCTGTCGCATCTGGACCGGCCGTTCGACTACGCGATCCCCGACGATCTCGCCGATGCCGTGGTGCCCGGCTGCCGGATCAAGGTGCGGTTCGCCGGTCGCCTCGTCGACGGGTACGTCCTCGAACTGGCGCAGGACAGCGACCACGAGGGCAAGCTCGCCCCCATCGCCAAGGTCGTCTCGTCCGAGCCTGTCCTGACGCCTGCGATCGCCCGCCTGGCCCGCCAGATCGCCGACCGCTACGCCGGCACCGCGGCCGACGTCCTGCGCCTGGCGATCCCGCCGCGCCACGCGCGCGCCGAGGCCCACCCCCCGGCCGAACCGGCACCAGCGCCTCCCGACATCGGCAGTGCCTCCTGGCACGCCTACCTGCACGGCGCGGCCTACGTCGAGGCGCTCGCAGCGGGTGACTCGCCCCGTGCGGTGCTGAACGTGCTGCCGCGGCACGAGCCCGAGCGGGCCGTCGCCGAAGCCGTGTCGGCGGTCGTGCGGTCGGGCCGGGGGGCCGTGGTCTGCGTCCCCGACGTGCGCGAGGTCGCGCGCTGGCACGAGGCCTTCACCGAGGCGCTCGGGCCCGACGCCCACGTCGCTCTCACGGCGGCCGACAAGCCCGCGGCCCGCTATCGCAATTTCCTGCGGGTCTCCCGCGGCGAGGTGCAGGTCGTGCTCGGCACCCGCGCCGCCGCCTACGCGCCGGTGCGCGACCTCGGTCTCGTGGTGATCTGGGACGACGGCGACGACCTGCACGCCGAACCCCGCGCGCCCTACCCCCACACGCGCGAGGTGCTGCTCACCCGCGCGATCGACGCGGGCGCCGCCGTCCTGATCGCCGGCCACGCCCGCACCGCCGAGGCCCAGTCGCTGGTGCAGCAGGGCTGGTGCGCCGAGATCGTCGCCGACCAGGCCTCGCGGCGTCGCGAGTGGCCGGTCGTCGAGGTCACCGACGGCACCGAGCACGGCGCAGCCGCGGCCCGGCTGCCCGCCGCGGTGTTCCAGGCGGTCCGCGCCGCCGAGGGCCCCGTGCTGGTCCAGGTGCCGCGACGCGGCTACCGCACCTCCCTGGCCTGCCAGGACTGCCGCACCCCGGCCACGTGCCCGCAGTGCCACGGACCCCTGCTGCAGCACCGCGCCGACGCCCCGCTGGTGTGCCGCTGGTGCGCCACGGAGGTGCCCCGCTGGCGCTGCACCGAGTGCGGGGGCACCCGCCTGCGCGCCCCGGTGGTCGGCCAGTTGCGCACCGCCGAGGAGTTCGGTGCCGCGTTCCCCGACCGCACGGTCCTCACCTCGGGCGGTGACACGGTGTTGGACCACGTGGATCCCGCCGGAAACCCGCTCGTGCTCGCGACGCCGGGAGCCGAGCCGCCCGTCACCGGCGGCTACGCCGTGGTGGTGCTGCTCGACACGTGGCTGATGCTGGGCCGCGACGACGTGCGCGTCGTCGAGGAGTCGCACCGTCGCTGGTTCAACGCCCTGGCCCTCTCGGCCTTCGGTGCACGCGCCGTCGCGGTGGGGGACACCGCGATCCTGCAGGCGCTCGTGCGCGCCGACCCGGTCGCCGTCGCCGCCCGCGAGCTCTCCGAGCGGGCCGAGACCCATCTGCCGCCCGTCGGGCGCCTGGCCACGGTCGACGGCACCGACGACGTGATCGGGGTCCTGGCGCGGCGTTCGTGGCCGGAGTTCGTCGACGTCCTCGGCCCCGTCCCGCTCGAGCCCGGGCGCGAGCGCCTCATCCTGCGGGTGCCGCGGCGCGAGGGCCTGGCGCTGGCCTCGGTCCTCAAGCAGGTCGCCTCCGAGCGCAGCGCGGCCAAGGACACACCCGTGCGGATCCAGGTCGACCCCGTCGCCTTCTGAGCCGCCCGACGGCACGACCTAGACTCGGCGGGTGAAGATCGTGTTCGCCGGGACCCCGGCCACCGCCGTGCCGACGCTCGAGGCGCTCGTCGCCAGCCGCCACGAGGTCGTCGCCGTGATCACCCGTCCCGACGCGCGGGTCGGCCGCGGCCGCTCGCTGCAGCCCTCGCCCGTGGCCGTGGCCGCCGAGGCCCACGGGATCGACGTGCTCAAGCCGGCGTCCACCTCCGACCCCGAGTTCCTCGAGGCCCTCGCGGCCACCGGTGCGCGCCTGGGCGTGATCGTCGCCTACGGGGCGCTGTTGCGCCGCGACGTCCTGGACGCGCTCGAGTTCGGCTGGATCAACCTGCACTACTCCGTGCTGCCCGCGTGGCGCGGTGCCGCCCCGGTGCAGCGCTCGATCATGGCCGGCGACGAGATCACCGGCGCCACCGTCTTCAGCCTGGTCGAGGCGCTGGACGCCGGTCCGGTGCTCGGCACGATCACCGAGCGGATCCAGCAGGACGACACCGCGGGCACGATGCTCGACCGGCTGTCCGACCAGGGCGCCGCGCTGGTCGTCGACGTCGTCGACCACATCGAGCAGGGCGACATCGGTGCCGTGCGTCAGCCCGAGGAGAACATCTCCTACGCCCACAAGCTGACCACCGAGGACGCCCGCATCGACTGGAACCGTCCGGCGTTCGCGGTCGACCGCCAGATCCGCGGCTGCACGCCCGCCCCGGGCGCCTGGACCGAGGTCGACGGAACGCGCCTCAAGGTCGGGCCGCTCACGATCGCCGAGGAGTCCACCCTGGCACCCGGCGTGGCCGCGATCGGCAAGCGCGAGGTCCGCGTCGGCACCACCACCACCGACGTCGTGCTCGGCGAGGTCCAACCGCACGGCAAGAAGGCGATGCCCGCTGCCGACTGGGGCCGCGGCCTCGGCGGTGCCTCCGAGGTGGTGTTCGGATGAGCGCCACCACCGACCCCCGCGAGGTCGCCTTCGACGTCATGTCGGCCGTCCGCACGCGTGAGGCGTACGTCAACCTGTTGCTGCCGACGCTGCTCGACGGCCTGTCCGACCGGGACGCCGCGCTCGCCACCGAGCTGACCCACAACACGATCCGTCACCAGGGCACGTACGACGCGATCATCGACGCCGTCGCCACCGGCACGGTGCACCCGGCCGTGCGCGACGCGCTGCGGCTCGGGGTGCACCAGCTGCTGGCGATGCGCGTGCCCCCGCACGCGGCCGTCGACACGACGGTGAACCTCGTCCGTCGCCGGATCGGGCACAAGCCCGTCGGGTTCACCAACGCCGTGCTGCGCAAGATCGGCCAGAAGGACCTCGGGATGTGGCTGAACGAGGTGACCGCGGGTCGGAGCCGCCTCGATGCGCTCGCCGTTCGGTACTCGCACCCGAGGTGGGTCGTCGAGGCGCTCGAGCAGGCCGTCGGCGCGGACCAGCTCGAGGATCTGCTCGAGGCAGACAACCTGCCGCCGTACGTCACGCTCGTCGCCCGCCCGGGTCTCGTGGACCCGCGGTCCCTGCCCGGCGAGACGGGCCGGCTCAGCCCGTACGCGCGGGTCATGACGGGCGGGGGAGACCCCGGCTTCGTCCCGGCCGTTCGCGACGGCCGCGCCGGGGTACAGGACGAGGGCTCGCAGATGGTGGCGATCACCACCGCGGAGGCGCCCGTCGAGGGCTACGACACGAACTGGCTCGACCTCGCGGCCGGACCCGGCGGCAAGGCGGCCCTGCTCGGCGCCCTGGCCGCGCAGCGCGGCGCGAGCCTCGTCGCGAACGAGGTGCAGCCGCACCGCGCCGAGCTGGTCCGGCAGTCGGTGCAGGCGCTGAGCAACGTCGAGGTCACCGTGCACGACGGCCGCGAGGGCCCGTGGGAGGAGGAGTCCTTCGACCGGGTCCTGCTCGACGCCCCGTGCACCGGGCTGGGGGCGCTGCGCCGCCGTCCGGAGGCGCGGTGGCGCCGCAAGCCCGAGGACATTCCCGAGCTCGTCGCGCTGCAGCAGCAGCTGCTGGCCCGCGCGATCGATCTCGTCCGTCCCGGGGGAGTCGTCGGCTACGCGACGTGCTCGCCGCTGCCGGCCGAGACGCGGGCCGTGGTCGACGCGGTGCTGACCGATCGATCCGACGTCGTCGTGGAGTCCGAGCACCACTGGTGGCCGCACATCGACGGCACCGACGCGATGTACCTCGCGGTGCTGCGCCGCCGGTGATCGCTACGCTCGCCCCATGCGCATCACGCCGAGCCTGCTGAACGCCGATTTCGCGAACCTGGCGGGGGAGGCGGCCCGGATCCCCACGGCCGACTTCCTGCACATGGACGTGATGGACAACCACTTCGTGCCGAACCTGACGCTCGGTGCGCCCGTCATCGAGGCGTTGGCGAAGGCGTCGCCGCAACCGATCGACGCGCACCTGATGATCGAGGACCCCGACCGCTGGGCGCCGCAGTTCGTGGAGGCGGGCGCATCCAGCGTCACCTTCCACGTCGAGGCCGCGAAGGCGCCGGTGCGCCTGGCCCGCGAGATCCGCGCGCAGGGCGCTCGCGCGGCGATGGCGCTCAAGCCGGCGACGCCCATCGAGCCCTACGAGGACCTGCTCCCCGAGCTGGACATGGTGCTGATCATGACCGTCGAGCCGGGCTTCGGCGGCCAGAAGTTCCTCGACCTGTGCCTGCCGAAGATCCGCCGCACCCGAGCCCTGCTGGACCGCGTCGGCGGCGACATCTGGCTCCAGGTCGACGGCGGCGTCTCGCTGGAGACCATCGAGCGGTGCGCCGAGGCCGGCGCCGACACCTTCGTGGCGGGCTCCGCGGTCTACAGCGCGGACGACCCCGGTGCCATGGTCGAGCGTCTGCGTGAGACGGCCGTCAGCGCTTGCCACTGAGCCGCTAGACTTTCCCCGTACGAGCAATCGCTCGCGTGCTCCGGGGTCGGTGCAAGTCCGAACCGGCGGTGAAAGTCCGCGACCCGAGGCCCTCTCGCAGGGCCGAGGTTGAACCGGTGGAATTCCGGTACCGACGGTGAAAGTCCGGATGGAAGGCGCACGCTGCTCGGACGCTCCGCGCGTCCGAGCCGTCCCCGGTGTCCCGTGAGCCCGATGTCAGGGAGACCGGTGGCCAGTCAGACCGAGACCGACGCGATGCGCCGGGCGATCGACGCCGCACGCACCGTGGGTCGCACCCTGCCCAACCCGCCCGTCGGCTGCGTGCTGCTCGACGCCGAGGGCCGTGAGATCGCCGTGGGTGTCCACCGGGGCGCTGGCACGCCGCACGCCGAGGTCGACGCCCTCCAGCTCGCGGGCGACCGCGCCAGGGGCGCCACGGCCGTCGTCACCCTCGAGCCGTGCGACCACACCGGCCGCACCGGTCCGTGCACGCAGGCCCTGATCGCCGCCGGCGTCTCCCGCGTCGTCTTCGGCACCACCGACCCGGCCGAGGGCGCCGGGGGAGCGAAGGCCCTCGTCGACGCCGGCCTCGAGGTCGAGAGCGGTGTCCTGGCCGACGAGACCGACGCGCTCGTCCGGTTCTGGTCCCACCGCCACCTCCACGGCCGGCCCTTCGTCACCTGGAAGTACGCGGCCACGCTCGACGGCCTCAGCGCCGCGCCCGACGGCACCAGCAAGTGGATCACCAGCCAGACCGCCCGCCGCGACGTCCAGTCCTTCCGCGCCGAGTGCGACGCGATCATGGCCGGCACCTACTCGGTGCTGGCCGACGATCCGCGGCTCACCGTGCGCGACGCCGACGACCTGCCCCTGCCGTACGACCAGCAGCCGCTGCGCGTCGTGGTGGGGGAGTCGAAGATCCCGGGGTACTACCGCGTGTTCGACCGCGTCGCCCCGACCCGCCAGATCCACTCGCGCGACCCCCACGAGGTGCTCGCCGAGCTGCAGGCCGCGGGCATCCACCACGTGTGGCTCGAGGGAGGGCCCCGCCTCGCCGGCGCCTTCTGGGGCGAGGGCCTCATCGACCGCGTGATCGGCTACATGGCCCCGGCGATGCTGGGCTCGGGCCGCGCAGCGCTCGAGGGCGAGGCGACCACGCTCGCCGACATCCGCCCCATCGCGATCACCGACCTGACGATGGTCGGCCCCGACATCCGGATCATCGGCACGCCGGGCCGGATGCCGCGCGAGGACATGGACACCCCGATCGAGGAACCGGACAGCGAGGACACGAACTGATGTTCACGGGCTTGGTGGAGGAGAAGGGCACGGTCGTGGCCCTCGACGATCTCGGCGACGCGGTGCGGATCACGATCCGCGGACCCGTCGTCACGTCGGACGCGGGCCACGGCGACTCGATCGCCGTCAACGGCTGCTGCCTGACGGTGATCGACCCGACCGAGGACACGTTCAGCGCCGACGTCATGCGCGAGTCGCTGGACCGCACGAGCCTGGGCGACCTCGCCCCCGGAGCCGAGGTCAACCTGGAGCGCGCGATGCAGGCCGGCGCGCGGATGGGCGGGCACATCGTCCAGGGCCACGTCGACGGCACCGCCACGCTGATCGACCGCACCCCCAGCGAGCACTGGGAGGTCGTCCGCTTCAGCCTCCCGGCCGAGCTGGCCCGCTACGTGGTCGACAAGGGCTCGATCACCGTCGACGGCACGTCGCTCACGGTGGTCGAGGCCGGCGACGACTGGTTCAGCGTGTCCCTCATTCCCACCACCTTGGCCGACACCGTGCTCGGCACCCGCAAGCCCGGCGACCGCGTCAACCTCGAGGTGGACGTCATCGCCAAGTACGTCGAGCGACTGCTCGAGAAGGGAGCTCACTCATGAGCGAAGAGCAGTACACCGGGGTCCGCCTCGACAGCATCGAGCGTGCGATCGCCGACATCCGCGAGGGCAAGGCGATCGTCGTCGTCGACGACGAGGACCGCGAGAACGAGGGCGACATCATCTTCGCCGCATCGAAGGCGACGCCCGACCTGATGGCGTTCCTGGTCCGCTACTCCAGCGGCCTGGTCTGTGCGCCGATCACGGGCGAGATCCTCGACCGGCTGGCGATCCCGCTGATGACCCCGCACAACCGCGACCGGCTCCGCACGGCCTACACCGTGTCGATCGACGCCCGCGACGGCGTCACCACCGGCATCTCGGCGTCCGACCGTGCGCGCACGTGCCGCGTGCTCGCCGACTCGGCCACCGAGCCGTTCGAGCTGGTGCAGCCCGGCCACATCGTGCCGCTGCGCGCCAAGCCCGGCGGCGTGCTGGAGCGCGCCGGCCACACCGAGGCCGCGGTCGACTTCGCCCGGCTCGCGGGCCTGACCCCCGCCGGCGTGATCGGCGAGGTCATGAACGACGACGGCACGCTCAAGCGCGCGCCCGAGCTGCGCGAGTTCGCCGACGAGCACGACCTCGCGCTGGTGTCGATCGCCGACCTGCAGGTCTACCTGCGTCTGCACGAGTCGCAGATCACGCGGGTCGCCGACACCCACCTGCCCACCGAGTTCGGCACGTTCCGCGCCCTGGGCTTCCGCGACCGCATCGACGGCGCCGAGCACGTGGCGCTCGTCCACGGCGAGCCGGGCACCGAGGACGTGCTGGTGCGCCTGCACTCCGAATGCCTCACCGGCGACGTCTTCGGCTCGCGCCGGTGCGACTGCGGTCCGCAGCTGGAGGCCGCCATGTCCGAGGTCGTCGCCGCCGGCGCCGGCATCGTGGTCTACCTCCGCGGCCACGAGGGCCGGGGGATCGGCCTGCTGCACAAGCTGCGGGCCTACGAGCTGCAGGACCAGGGCCAGGACACGGTGGACGCCAACCTCTCGCTGGGCTTCGGCGAGGACGAGCGTGACTACGCGGCCGGGGCGCAGATCCTGCGCGAGCTGGGCGTCACGTCGGTGCGCCTGCTGACCAACAACCCCGACAAGTCCACGCAGCTGGAGCAGTACGGGGTCAAGGTCTCCGAGCGGCTGCCGGTGGTCATCGCGCCCACGCCCGACAACCTGCGGTACCTGCAGACCAAGGCCGCGCGCATGGGCCACGACCTGCCCGACCTCAACCTGGACGAGGAGATCTGACATGGCCGGACACGGAGCCCCCGAGATCGCGGTCGACGGCAGCGGCGCGAAGGTCGCCGTCGTCGCGTCGAGCTGGCACACCGAGGTGATGGACGGCCTCATCGCCGGCACCGATCGCGCGTTGAAGGAGGCCGGGGTCACCGACACCACGCTGCTGCGGGCGCCGGGCTCCTTCGAGCTGCCGATCATCGCCCAGGCCTGCGCGAAGGCCGGCTACGACGTCGTCGTGGCGCTCGGCGTGATCATCCGCGGCGGGACGCCCCACTTCGAGTACGTCTCGGCGGCGACCACCGACGGCCTCTCCCGTGTCGCCCTCGACACGGGCGTGCCGATCGGCTTCGGCCTGCTCACGTGTGACACCGAGCAGCAGGCGCTCGACCGCGCCGGCCTGCCCGGATCGCCCGAGGACAAGGGCCGTGAGGCCGCCGAGGCCGCGCTCTCGGCATGGGCGACCGTCCGGGACCTGACTCCCCGCCGATAGGATGGACACGATGAAGACGTTCGATGGCCTGTTCGCGGAACTGTCCGAGAAGGCCGCCTCCCGCCCCGAGGGCTCGCGCACCGTTGCCGAGCTCGACGCGGGCGTGCACGCGATCGGCAAGAAGCTCGTGGAGGAGGCCGCCGAGTCGTGGATGGCCGCCGAGCATGAGGGACCTGCGCGTGCGGCCGAGGAGATCAGCCAGCTGCTGTACCACGCGCAGGTCATGATGATCGCCGCTGGCATCTCGCTCGATGACGTCTACTCCCACCTCTAGGAAGCCCACATGCTCAAGGTCGCCGTCCCCAACAAGGGCGCCCTGTCCGAAGCCGCCGCAGCCATGCTGACCGAGGCCGGCTACCACCAGCGTCGCCACGCCAAGGACCTCGTCACCGTCGACGTCGACAACGACGTCGAGTTCTTCTACCTGCGTCCGCGCGACATCGCCATCTACGTCGGCGAGGGCACGCTCGACGTCGGCATCACCGGCCGCGACCTGCTGCTGGACTCCGGTGCCAAGGCCGACGAGATCATGGAGCTCGGCTTCGCCGGCTCCACGTTCCGCTTCGCCGCCCCCGAGGGCCAGCTGACCAGCGAGTCCGAGCTCCAGGGCCGCCGCATCGCCACGTCGTACCCCGGCATCGTGCGCCCGCACCTCGAGCGTCTCGGCATCGACGCCCAGGTCGTGCGCCTCGACGGTGCGGTGGAGTCCTCGATCCGGCTCGGCGTCGCCGACGCGATCGCCGACGTGGTCGAGACCGGCACCACGCTGCGTCAGGCGGGCCTGGAGGTCTTCGGCGACCCGATCCTCACCTCCGAGGCGCTGCTCATCTCGCGCTCGGCCGCCGAGCTGCCCGCGGGCTTCGACGTGTTCCAGCGCCGCCTGCAGAGCGTCATCGTGGCGCGCACCTACGTGATGATGGACTACGACATCCGCGTCCAGAACGTCGACGAGGCCGTGCGGCTGACCCCGGGCATCGAGTCGCCCACGGTGTCGCCGCTTCATCGGGAAGGGTGGGTCGCGGTCCGGGCCATGGTCCCGCGCGAGGCCACCCAGAAGATCATGGACGAGCTCTACGCCCTCGGCGGCCGCGGCATCCTCGTCACCGACATCCTGTCGTGCCGGATCTGACGATGACCCAGTCCTCCTCGCGGCGCACGTTCCGTCCCGTCGGCGTCATCGTCGTCTTGTGGGCGTGCGTCGGTGTGCTCGCCGTCCTGGCTGCCCTGATCGGCATCCGGCTGCCCGACGAGTACAAGTTCACGACCTCCCAGACCGTCACCATCTGGGTGCTCATCGGCTTCGTGGCGCTGTTCGCCCTGTTCATCTCGCGCAGCCGCGTCACCGCCGACGACGAGGGGCTGACCTTCATCAACGGCGGGCGACGCCGCACGCTCCGGTGGGACGAGGTCTCCGTCGTGTCGATGCGCCCCGGCTCGCCCTGGCCCACGGTGGAGACGAAGGACGGACGCCGCTTCGCGCTGTTCGCGATCCAGGGCAGCGAGGGCGATCCGGCCCGCGACGCCGTGACGTGGCTCTCCGGGCACCTGCGATGAGCCACGGCGACGACGGCTCCTGGGGCGACGGCCGGTCGCTGGCCGAGCCCGCGTTCCCCGGTGACGACGGCGCCGTCGACCCCTCGCTCGACCTGACCGACGACACCACGCTGCTGGCCACGATCGGCACGGCGCGGGTGTTCGTCCCGGTCGTGGCGGTCCTGGGGGAGCGGGCCACCGACGGCAGCGACAAGAACTCCGACATGGCGGCCGTGCTGATGACCGGCGCCGACGGCCGCACGGCGCTGCTGGCCTTCAGCTCGCTGGAGACGATGAGCCGCTGGAACCCGACCTCGCGTCCGGTACCGGTGTTCGGCCGCGATGCGGCGCGCGCCGCCCTCGCGGACCACGCCTCGGCCATGCTGCTCGACCTCGGCCAGCCCACCTTCGGCGTCGTGGAGACCGAGGACCTCGAGCACGTCGCCGCCGAGCACGTGCTGGTGCGCACCCCGGCCGGCACCGCGTGGATCGAGCCGACGGGCTGACTCAGTCCTCCAGCGGCGCCACGGCGTCCAGCGGCACCGTGATGTGGACGTTCCCGTCGTGCCGCTCGACGCGGGCGACGAATCCGGCGCGGCCCACGGTGCGCAGCAGGGTGTCGTTCGCGGTGGCCGTGACGAAGGTCAGGCGCTGCGCTCCGAGCACCCGCGCCCGTCCGGCGCCCTGCTTGACGAGCATCGTGCCGATGCCGCGGCCCTGCCACGCGTCCTCGACGATCAGGTGGAACGTCCAGCGCTCCTCGACCCGCTCGACGAGACCGTGACCCACGATGTCCAGACCCGACTGCACGACGATCGCCGTGCCGTGGTCGGGGATGACGAGCCGACGTGCCATCCGCGTGGTCATCGGCATCCGCAGCGGCACCTGGTAGCGGTGGTAGAGCGTCTTGGCGCTGCAGCGCTGGTGCAGGGCGGCGACGGCATCGATGTCGGCCAGGGTGGCCCGGCGGGTGAGGGGCAACGGGGTCCGCTGGGCCGGCTGGAGCAGGGGCACGTCCATCCCCGCGTCGCTGACGAGCGAGAGCAGTGCCTGCGCTCGGGACCGCTCCGCCGGGGTGAAGGGGACCGCCCGGCTGATCCTCAGGCTCGTGCCGTTGCGGCGCTGCAGGTCCAGCACGTCGTGGCCGTTGTAGTCCAGGACGTCCGGGGGACTGGTGCCCAGCAGGTCGCGCAGGACGCTCTCGACGTCGCGGCCGCCCTCCAGCACCTCGTGCATGCCGTGCAGGTAGCGGGTCGCCTCGTCGTCGAGGGCGTCGGGACCCGTGCGGGTCACGGCCACGCGCGTGCCCCCGGCCTTCTCGAAGACCTCGGCCAGCTGCAGGTCGGTCATGCCCGGTGCGGCGGTCACCACGAACTCGTCGGTCACGGTCGGGTCGCCCGGGAACACCTGCATGCTCGCGATGTTCACCTCGGCCTGACCGCACGCGAGGGCGATCTCGGCCAGGATGCCGGGCCGGTTCTCCAGGGTCGTTCGCACGCGCCACATCATGCGATCAGTCTGACCCGCCGATGTTTCGTGCCGATTTCCGTTGGGAAGCATTCGGCTGCTAGCATGGTTGATCGAAGTGGAGGTCACTCCCACCTGCCGGGTTCACGGATCCGGGGGTCACCCGCAGTGGGTCGTTTTCAACGATCTCACCGCGTGCGGCACCTATGGTGCGTGTGGTGGCTTTCGCTTCGACGGAGGCCACCTTTTTCGTGTCCTCCAAACCCGATCTCAGGAGGATCCATCAGCACAGATCTGCGCGTCAACGAGCGCATTCGCGTACCGGAGGTCCGGCTCGTCGGACCCAGCGGTGAACAGGTCGGCATCGTTCGTATCGAAGATGCCCTGCGCCTGGCCGCCGAGGCCGACCTCGATCTCGTCGAGGTCGCCCCCCAGGCCCGGCCCCCGGTCTGCCGCCTCATGGACTTCGGCAAGTTCAAGTACGAAGCCGCCCAGAAGGCGCGCGAGTCGCGACGCAACCAGACGAACACGGTCATCAAGGAGATGAAGCTCCGCCCGAAGATCGACCAGCACGACTACGACACCAAGAAGGGTCACGTCGTGCGGTTCCTGAAGGCCGGAGACAAGGTCAAGATCACGATCATGTTCCGTGGCCGCGAGCAGCACCGACCCGAGCTCGGGTTCCGACTGCTGCAGAAGCTGGCTGCCGACGTGGAGGATCTGGGCTTCATCGAGTCGAACGCCCGCCAGGACGGTCGCAACATGACGATGGTGCTCGGCCCTCACAAGAAGAAGTCCGAGGCGCAGGCCGAGGTCAAGGCCGAGAAGGCCGTGACCACCGCCGCCCGCGAGGCTGAACGCGAAGCCGAGGCCCAGGCCGAGAAGGCGCATCGCGAAGAACACATCAAGAACGCGACGGAGAAGAAGCCGCGTCGTCGCTCAGAGAACCTCGACCCAGACATGGAGGCATAACCGTGCCGAAGTTCAAGCCCCACTCGGGCATGAAGAAGCGCATCAAGATCACCGGCAAGGGCAAGCTCCGCCGCGAGCAGACCAACCGCCGCCACCTCCTTGAGGTCAAGTCCTCGACCCGGAAGCGCCGCCTCGACGGCACGACCTCGGTGTCCAAGGCCGACACCAAGCAGGTCAAGAAGCTGCTCGGTCTCTGAGCGCCCCGAACCCAACAGATCTGAAGGAGTAACACTGTGGCACGCGTCAAGCGTTCAGTGAACGCGCAGAAGAAGCGCCGCGAAGTCCTCGAGCGGGCCTCCGGCTACCGGGGCCAGCGCTCGCGCCTGTACCGCAAGGCCAAGGAGCAGGTCACCCACTCGCTGGTCTACTCGTACAACGACCGCAAGGCTCGCAAGGGCGACTTCCGTCGTCTTTGGATCCAGCGCATCAACGCCGCAGCGCGCGCGCAGGGCATCACGTACAACCGCTTCATCCAGGGCCTCAAGGCCGCCGAGGTCGAGGTCGACCGCAAGATCCTCGCGGATCTGGCCGTCAACGACATCGCGGCGTTCAACGCTCTCGTCGAGGTCGCCAAGGCGAACCTCCCCGAGGATGTCAACGCTCCCAAGGCCGACTCGGCCGTCTGAGCTCCGGCTCAGTTGCACTCGTGGCGAGCCCCGGCGATCTGACCGTCCGTTCCGGACGGGTCAAGACCGCTCGGCGGCTCGCCACGCGTTCGTTCCGGGCCAAGACCGGCGAGTTCCTCGCCGAGGGCCCCCAGGCGGTGCGTGAGGCGCTCGACGCAGAGTCCGAGGCCGGGCAGAGCGTGGTGATCGAGGTGTTCGCCACCGTGGACGCCACGCAGCGGTACCCCGAGCTCGCGGACCGGTCCGACGCCTGGCACGTCGTCACCGACGACGTGGTGGAGGAGATCGCCGACTCGGTCACCCCGCAGGGCCTCGTGGCCCGGTGCCACTCGGTCCTGACCACGCTGGACGAGGTCCCGCAGGACGCGCGCCTGGTCGTGGTGTGCGCCGAGATCCGCGACCCGGGCAACCTCGGTGCGGTCATCCGGTGCGCCGACGCCGCCGGAGCGGCCGCCGTCGTGGTGGCCGGCGACAGCGTCGACCCCCTCAACCCCAAGGTCGTCCGCGCGACGGCCGGCTCCCTGTTCCACCTGCCGATCGCGGTCGAGCGCGACGTCGAGGCCGTCATCGCCGAGCTGCAGCGTCGCGGCAGCCAGGTGCTCGCTGCCGACGGCGGTGGCGAGACCAGTTTGTTCGACGCTGACCTGGACCTCACGGTTCCCACCGCGTGGATGATGGGCAACGAGGCACATGGCCTGGCGCCTGACTGGGCGCAGGCCGCCGACCGCGTCGTGCACGTACCGATCCTGGGCCGCGCGGAGAGCCTGAATCTGGCTACTGCCGCGGCGGTCTGCCTCTACGCTTCCGCACGCGAGCAGCGTTAGGCTCTGGCCCGTGCCCTTCGAAGACTTCCCTGACGGCATCATCGTCGCCGACGAGCACGCCAAGGTGACGTTCGCCAACAAGTGGGTCAGGTACTGGGCCCGCGCCGAGGGCGACGAGATGCTCGGCATGGATCTGCGGGACGCGGTCCCGTTCGACGACCTCGCCGGCAACAGCTGGTTCGACTCGGTCCATCCCTACGACGGGCTCGCGATCCGCAAGCGCATCAGCGAGTCCTCCTGGTACTCCCCGCGTGGCAGCGAGTACCTCATCACGGCCTCCCTCGTGCGCGAGCGGCCCGCGGGCCGGGTCATCAAGGTGATCGTGAGCATCCGCAACGCGCGCGTGCGCCTGCAGCGCGACCGTCAGAAGTCCGACATGGTCGCCACGGTCGCGCACGAGCTGCGCTCGCCACTGACCGGCATCAAGGGCTTCTCGGCCACGCTGCTGAGCCGGTGGGACGCGTTCACCGAGGAGCAGCGCCTGTTCATGCTGCAGACGATCGACGCCGACGCCGACCGACTGAGCCGCCTCATCACCGAGCTGCTCGACGCCGCGCGCATCGACGCGGGTCGCCTCTCGCTGCGCACCGAGCCGGTCCGGCTCGACGACCTGGCCCGACGGGTGCTCAACTCGGTCTTCTCGGCCCAGGACGAGCCCCCCAAGGCCCGGATCGACGGCGAGGTGCCGATCGTGTGGGGCGATGCCGACCGTGTCACGCAGGTGCTCACCAACCTCGTCGAGAACGCGATCCGCCACGGCGAGGGCCTGCGCGAGGTCGTCGTCACTCCTGAGGGTCGCGGCGAGATCGACGGCGTGGCCGTGCGCGTCGTCGACAACGGCCCGGGCATCCCCGAGGAGTCCCGCGTCCGCATCTTCAGCCGGTTCTGGCGGTCCGGCCCGGGCGCCGGCAGCGGCCTGGGCATGTTCATCGTGCGGGGTGTCGTCGACCAGCACGGTGGCTCGATCGTCATCGAGGACGCCCTGGACGGGGGAGCGTCCATCTGCGTGTGGTTCCCGGTCAACGAGCCGGAGACCATGGCGTCCTGACACGCCGATAGACTCGGGGGGTGTCTGCGCCCAATTCCGACTACGACCCGGTCGAAGTGACGCCCCTGCGCGCCGACGAGGTCGACCGCATGCGTGACGAGGCCCTCGCGGCGATCGCCGCGGCCGATTCCCTCGACGCCCTCAAGCAGGTGCGCATCGACCACACGGGTGATCGCTCGCCCCTCGCGCTGGCCAACCGAGAGATCGGCGCGCTGCCGCCCGCGGCGCGCAAGGACGCCGGCCAGCGCGTCGGCCAGGCCCGCGGCGCCGTGAACCAGGCGCTCGCCGCCCGCACCGCCGAGGTGGAGGCCGCCGAGTTCGAGCGCCGCCTCGCCGCCGAGACCGTCGACGTCACGCTGCCGGTCGATGTCGAGCCGGTGGGCGCGCGTCACCCCATCACCACGATCCAGGAGCATGTCGCCGACATCTTCGTCGCCATGGGCTGGGAGGTGGCCGAGGGCCCCGAGGTCGAGGCCGAGTGGCTGAACTTCGACGCCCTCAACCTGGGCCCCGACCACCCGGCGCGCACGATGCAGGACACGTTCTGGCTCGACCCCGAGTCGGCCGCGATGGTGCTGCGCACCCACACCTCGCCGGTGCAGGCGCGCACGATGCTGACCCGCGAGCCCCCGATCTACATCGTGTGCCCGGGCCGCGTCTACCGCACCGACGAGGCCGACGCCACGCACATGCCCGTCTTCCACCAGGTCGAGGGCCTGGCGATCGACAAGGGCCTGTCGATGGCGCACCTCAAGGGCACGCTCGACCACTTCGCGCGTGCCATCTACGGCACCGAGATCACCACCCGGTTCCGGCCCTCGTACTTCCCGTTCACCGAGCCCAGCGCCGAGGTCGACCTGCTCTGCTACGTGTGCCACAACGATCCCGCCGAGGTCTCCTCCTGCCGGACGTGCGGCGGCGAGGGCTGGGTCGAGTGGGGCGGCTGCGGCGTCGTGAACCCGCGTGTCCTGGTCGCCTGCGGCGTCGATCCCGAGGAGTACTCGGGCTTCGCGTTCGGCATGGGCCTGGACCGCACCATCACCAGCCGCTACGACATCGCCGACCTGCGCGATCTGTGGGATGGCGACGTCCGCTTCACCGAGCCCTTCGGAGTTGGTCTCTGACATGCGTGTCCCCGTGGAGTGGCTGCGGTCACTCGTCGAGCTTCCCGATGCCGTCACGACGGAGGAGCTGGCCGACCGCCTGACGATGTACGACCTCAAGCTGGAGGAGATCGTCGGCGGCGGGCTGACCGGTCCGCTGACGGTCGGTCGCGTCCTGGCGATCTCGCCCGAGGAGCAGAAGAACGGCAAGACGATCAACTGGTGCCGGGTCGACGTCGGCGCGCAGAACGATCCGTCCGTGCCCGATGCTCCCGGTGAGGACGTGCCGTCCCGCGGCATCGTCTGCGGCGCCCACAACTTCGGCGTCGGCGACCTCGTCGTGGTGTCGCTGCCGGGCACCTATCTGCCCGCGCTCGGCTTCGAGATCGGCTCGCGCAAGACGTACGGCCACGTGTCCGACGGCATGATCTGCTCCACCACCGAGCTGGGCCTGGCCGAGGACGACACCACCGCGCACGGCATCGTCGTGCTGCCGGCCGGCTCCGCGGAGCCCGGCGACGACGCGATCGAGCTGCTGGGCCTGGGCGACCAGACCCTCGTCCTCGAGGTCAACCCCGACCGCGCGTACGCCCTGAGCCTGCGCGGCGTGGCCCGGGACACCGCGCTGGCGTTCGACGTGCCCTTCACCGATCCCGCCGACCGCGAGGTCCCGTCCACCGACACCGCCGCCTACCCGGTGCGGGTCGAGGATCCGGCGGGCTGCCCGGTGTTCACCACGCTCGTGGTCGAGGGCATCGATCCGGCGGCGACCACGCCGGCCTGGATGGCCAAGCGCATCTCCGACGCCGGCATGCGGCCGATCTCGCTCACGGTCGACGTCAGCAACTACGTGATGCTCGAGCTCGGCCAGCCGAACCACTGCTACGACCGCGCCAAGCTCAGCGGCGACATCGTCGTGCGCCGGGCCCGTGCCGGCGAGAAGCTGCGCACCCTCGACGACGTGAACCGCACCCTCTCCGAGGACGACCTGCTGATCACCGACGACGCCGGCCCGATCGGCATCGCCGGCGTCATGGGCGGCGACCGCGTCGAGATCGACGGCACCAGCACCGACGTCGTCATCGAGGCCGCCCACTTCGACCCCGTCACGATCTTCCGCACGCAGAAGCGTCACAAGCTGCCCACCGAGGCCGCCAAGCGCTTCGAGCGCGGCGTCGATCCCGAGCTGCCGCTGCGCGGGGCCGCGCGGGTCGCCGAGCTGCTGGTCGAGCTGGCCGGCGGCACGCTCGCGCCCGGCGCCACGGTGGTGGGCACCGCTCCCGCCCGCAAGTCCGTCTCGTTCCCGTCCGAGCTGCCCGCGCGGATCAGCGGCCTGCCGATCACGGCCGAGGAGGCGCAGGACACGTACGAGCGCAACGGCTGCACCGTCGAGCTCGTGGCCGACATCTTCACCGTCACGCCGCCGTCCTGGCGCTTCGACCTGAACGATCCCTACGACTTCGTCGAGGAGGCGCTGCGCACCGCCGGGTACGAGAACGTCCCCTCGGTGCTGCCCACGCCCACCGGCGGCCGTGGTCTGTCCCGATCGCAGGAGCTGCGCCGTCGTGTCGGCCACATCCTGGCCGGAGCCGGCCTCGTGGAGGTCACCACGCTGCCGTTCGTCGGACCCGCGGACCTGGACAAGCTGGGCCTGCCCGCCGACGACGCACGCCGCGACCTGGTCCGACTGGCGAACCCGCTGTCGGCCGAGGAGCCCGGGCTCACGCCCACGCTGCTGATCGGCCTGTTGCGCGCGGCGTCGCTCAACATCGGCCGTGGCCACGAATCGGTCGCCCTCAGCGAGATCGGCCGGGTGTTCCACCCGCGTGAGGGAAGCCCCGCGGCGCCGATCCTGGGTGTCGACCGTCGTCCCACCGACGAGGAGCTCGCCGCCCTCGACGCGGCCCTGCCCGAGCAGCCCCGCCACACCGGCTTCGTGCTGGTGGGGGAGCGCATGCGGTCCGGTTGGACCGGCCCGGGTCGCGCCGTCGCCTGGACCGACGCGCTCGCGATCGCGAAGCGCGTCGCGGGATACCTGCACGTCGACCTCGAGGTGGCCTCGGCCACGCTGGCGCCGTTCCACCCGGGCCGTTGCGCCCGCCTCAGCATCGACGGCCGCGTGGTCGGCCACGTCGGCGAGCTGCACCCGAAGGTGGCCGAGACCTACGGCCTCCCGGGGCGCGTGGCAGCCGGCGAGCTCGACCTCGACGCGCTGATCGAGGCCGCGCCGCCGATCGGACCGAAGCCTCACTTCTCGGTCTTCCCGGTCGCCAAGGAGGACTTCGCGTTCACGGTCGACGCTGCGCTCCCGGCCGGAGAGCTCGAGGCGGCGATCGCCTCGGCCAGCCCGCTGCTGGAGTCGGTGCGCCTGTTCGACGTGTACACCGGCGACCAGGTGGGCGAGGGCCGCAAGTCGCTCGCGTTCAAGGTGCGCCTGCGCGCCGAGGACCGCACGCTGACCGACGCCGACATCAAGGCAGCACGCGAGCAGATCGTCGCCGCCGCCGCGACACTCGGAGCCGAGCTGCGCTGACCGGCATCCGGCCTGCCCGGGTGATTGTATGGGCGTATGACCGAGATCACACGCGTTCGGATCGAGCACGACCTGCTCGGCGAACGTGAGGTACCGGCGGACGTCTACTGGGGCGTGCACACCCTGCGCGCCCTGGAGAACTTTCCGATCACCGGTGTCCCCATCGCCATCAGTCCGTACCTGCCCCAGGCGCTCGCCGCCGTCAAGGAGGCCGCCGCCGAGGCGAACCACGACCTCGGCCTGCTCGACGACGAGCGGCACGCGGCCATCGTCCAGGCGTGTCAGGAGATCCGCCGCGGCGAGCTGCACGACCAATTCGTCGTCGACGTGATCCAGGGCGGCGCGGGCACGTCGACGAACATGAACGCGAACGAGGTGATCGCGAACCGCGCCCTCGAGATCCTGGGTCACCCGCTGGGCGACTACGCCTGGCTGCACCCCAACGAGCACGTCAACCTCAGCCAGTCGACGAACGACGTCTATCCGACCGCCGTGAAGATCGCGGTCATCAACGCGACCCACGACCTGATCGCCGCGATGGGCGAGCTCCAGGAGGCGTTCGCCGCCAAGGCGGCCGAGTTCCACGACGTGCTGAAGATGGGCCGCACGCAGCTGCAGGACGCCGTGCCGATGACACTGGGCCAGGAGTTCGGCACGTACGCGCTGATGATTGCCGAGGACCGCACGCGGCTGCGCGAGGCCGTGATGCTCTTGCACGAGATCAACCTCGGCGCCACGGCGATCGGCACGCAGCTCAACGCCCCCGACGGCTACGTGCCGCTGGCCCGCCAGCACCTCTCGCGCATCACGGGACTCCCGCTGGTGACGGCGGTCGACCTCATCGAGGCGACGCAGGACTGCGGCTCGTTCGTGCAGATGTCCGGTGTCCTCAAGCGGGTGGCGGTGAAGCTGTCGAAGATCTGCAACGACCTGCGGCTGCTGTCGTCCGGCCCGCGCGCGGGCCTGGGCGAGATCAACCTCCCGGCGCGTCAGGCGGGGTCGAGCATCATGCCCGGCAAGGTGAACCCGGTGATCCCCGAGGTCGTGAACCAGGTCGCGTTCCAGATCATCGGGCACGACGTCACGGTGTCGATGGCGGCCGAGTCGGGCCAGTTGCAGCTCAATGCCTTCGAGCCCGTCATCTGCTACTCGCTGTCGGCCGGGCTGTACCGGCTGCGCACGGCGATCACGACGCTCACCGAGAACTGCGTCAAGGGCATCACCGCCAACCCCGAGCACCTCGCGCTGGAGGTGGCGAACTCGATCGGCCTGGTCACCGCCCTGAACCCGTACCTGGGCTACCAGACGGCGACCGAGCTGGCGAAGGAGGCGCTCGCCTCCGGTCGCGGTGTGGCCGAGCTCGTGCTGGAGAAGGGCCTGTTGCCGCAGGACGAGCTCGAGCGCATCCTGCGGCCCGAGACACTGGCCCACCTGGGGCCGAAGCCGGCCGACCGTTCCGGAGGCGTCTGAGGGGTGAGGGGTTCGTGGCGGCAGGGGTGTAGCCTGTCGCCATGACCACCTTCGTGATCATCATTGGAAAGCGCGTCTGAATCCTCACCTCAGACGCGCCGCCTCCCGTACCCGGGAGGTTTTTTTGTGGCCCGACCAGACAGCAGGACGACCATGAGCACCACCTTCGGGAAGCACGACCCGGCGGACTTCCACGTCTACGACACGACGATGCGCGACGGCGCCCAGCAGGAGGGCCTCAACCTCTCCGTGCAGGACAAGCTCGCGATCGCCCAGCACCTCGACGACCTCGGGGTGGGCTACATCGAGGGCGGCTGGCCCGGCTCGAACCCCAAGGACACCGAGTTCTTCGCGCTCGCTGCGAAGGAGCTCGACCTGCGCCACGCCACGCTGGCCGCGTTCGGCTCGACGCGTCGTGCCGGGGTCGCCGCTGCCGACGATCCGCTCGTGGTGGCGCTGCGTGACTCCGGCGCCTCGGTGGTGACGATCGTGGCCAAGAGCCACGACCAGCACGTCATCAAGGCGCTGCGCACCACGCTGGAGGAGAACCTCGCGATGGTGCGCGACACGGTGGAGTACCTGCGCGCCGAGGGCCAGCGGGTGTTCGTGGACTGCGAGCACTTCTTCAACGGCTACCTCGACAACCGCGAGTACGCGCTGGAGGTCGTGCGCACCGCCGTCGAGGCGGGCGCCGAGGTGGCCGTCCTGTGCGACACCAACGGCGGGATGCTGCCGCACCAGGTGGGTGAGATCGTGGCCGACGTGCTCGCCTCCACGGGCGCGCGCCTGGGCATCCACGCCCACAACGACACCGGGTGCGCGGTCGCGAACTCCGTGGCCGCGGTGCTGTCGGGTGCCACCCACGTGCAGGGCTGCATCAACGGCTACGGCGAGCGCACCGGCAACGCCGACCTCGTCACGTGCGTGGCCAACCTGGAGTTCAAGCTCGGGATGAGCGTCATGCCCGAGGGCAAGCTGGCCGACGCCACGCGCATCTCGCACGCGATCAGCGAGATCACGAACTACCCGCCGGTGGCGCGCCAGCCCTACACCGGGGTCTCCGCGTTCGCGCACAAGGCGGGACTTCACGCCAGCGCGATCCGGGTCGATCCCGACCTGTACCAGCACATGGATCCCGCCCTCGTGGGCAACGACATGCGCCTGCTCGTCTCGGAGATGGCCGGTCGCGCGACGATCGAGCTCAAGGGTCGCGAGCTGGGCTTCGACCTCTCGGGCGACAACGCGCTGCTGACGCGCATCACCGAGCAGGTCAAGCAGATGGAGCAGGTCGGCTACACGTTCGAGGCCGCCGATGCCTCGTTCGAGCTGCTGCTGACCGAGGCCGTGACGGGTCG
>JBEVDF010000095.1:0-2985 GCA_040514145.1 Aeromicrobium sp. | reverse complement strand
GTACGCCGCGACGCCGGTGCCGGCGAGCACGGGGGAGACGGCAGCGGGGAGGGTGCGCGGTCGGGCGCCGGCGAGCCACTGAGCGGGAGTTGCCACAACGGGAGATTCAAGCAGCCGTCGGCTGCTGCGTGCGCGCCAGGTAGCGCTCGGCCGCCCGCGCGGTCGGCGTCATGCCGATCGTCGCGATCACGACGATCGCCGCGATCAGCAACCAGCCCGGTGTGCCCCACACCATCGCGAGGTAGGTGTAGAGCGCCGGCGCCCAGACGCTGCCGAGCGTCTCGCCGAGGAACGCCGCCCCCTGGTACTCGCCGCGACGGTCCGGGTCCGACAGCTCCGACAGGAAGCCCCACCGGCCGGCGGACTGGAAGAGCTCCGCGCCGGTCACCGTGACGTGACCCAGCCAGACCAGCACGATGGTCGTCCAGCCGATCGTGTCGTGGGTGACCGCGACGATCCCGCAGGAGACCACGAAGAAGGCAGCGCTGATCCGCGTCGCGCGCAGCGAGGTGGTCACCGAGTTCACGCCGCGGGCCGCCGGCACCTGCAGCAGGACGGCGAGCACCGTGTTGGTGCCGAAGAGCCAGGCCAGCAGGATCCTGGGTGCGTCGGTCTCCTGGACCAGCCACAGCGGGATCACGACGTTGAGCAGCACCTGGTTGGTCTCGAGGACCCCGTCGCAGACGTTCAGCAGCAGGAAGCCGCGATTGCGCAGGGCCCCTGCCTTGAGCGCCTTCTCGACCGGCGTCTCCGGCAGCGCGTCGTGCTCGGCGTCCGGCATCCGGCTGACGAGGATCGCGTTGAGGACCAGGATCGCACCGGTCACCAACGGCACCGCCCGCACCAGCGCGTCGTTGTCGAACGCGAGCGCCAGGCCGCCGATCAGGGCGCCCAGGGTGTAGCCGATGTTGCGGGCAGCACGCATGAACGCCATCGAGCGGACCCGCTCATCGTGCGGGAAGACGTCGATCGTGTAGGCGTTGCGCCCCGTCCGGCCCGCGGTCTGCACCACTTCGAGGGCCACCATCATCACGAGGAAGGCCGCGAAGCTGCCGATCAGCGGCCACACGAGGAAGAGGGCGGCCTGCGCCGAGGCGCCGAGCCACCACATCCGCCGTGGACCGATGCGGTCGGCGAGCTTGCCGAGCGGGACCGCGAAGAAGAACGTGACGACGCCGGCGACGGTCAGGCCGAGCCCGACCTGGGCCGCGCTGAGGCCGACGACGTGGGTGAAGAACACCGCGCTCCCGGTGAGGAACGCGCCCTCGCCCGCTGCCGAGAGCACGGACTGCTCCGACAGCCGCCTCGCCAACGGGGTCGGTGGCAGGAACCGGTCGAGGCGGGTGGGCACCCCGGCATCCCATCACGCACGGATAGTGTCGGTCGCGTGAATATGACCGTCCGCGAGCTCGCCGACTGGCTGGCCGCGGACGACCCGGGACCGTGGGTCGTGGAGACCTCGGGCTCGACCGGTGCACCGAAGCGGGTGGCCCTCTCCCGGGCTGCCGTCCTCGCCTCTGTCGAGGCCTCGGCACGCCGGCTCGGCGGCTCCGGCCGCTGGCTGCTCGCGCTGCCGGCGTCGTACGTCGCAGGCGTGCAGGTGATCTGCCGTTCGTTGGTCGCCGGGCATCGACCGGTCCTGCTCGAGGACCACGCGACGTTCGCGGAGGCGGCCCGGGACGCCGACTACGTCTCGCTGGTGCCGACCCAGCTGCATCGCCTGCTGGACACGGACGCCGAGGCGTTGCGGGGATTCCGCACCGTGCTGCTCGGCGGCGGCCCGATCGACGCCGCACTCCGCCGCCGCGCCGAGGACGCCGGCGTGCACGTCGTTGCGACGTACGGCTCCGCCGAGACCGCCGGTGGCTGCGTCTACGACGGCTACGCGCTCGACGGTGTCGCGGTCGCGATCGACCCCAGCGGGCGGATCCGGATCGCGGGGCCGACGCTCTTCGCGGGGTACGACGGCGACCCGGTCGGCACGGCCGAGGTGCTCGTGGACGGCTGGTTCCTGACCTCCGACGCGGGGCGCCTCGACGAGGACGGCCGGCTGCAGGTGCTGGGCCGGATCGACGACATCGTGGTGAGCGGCGGCGTCAACGTGCCGGCGCCGGCCGTCGCCGCGCGGCTGCGCGAGCACCCGGACGTCGTCGCCGCCGAGGTGCTCGGTGTGCCCGACGCGGAGTGGGGCAACCGGCTGGTCGCGTTCGTCGTCGGCGACGTGTCGTTGGCGGACGCCCGGGCCTGGGTCGGCGAGGCGCACGCGCGGTCCTGGGCGCCGCGGCAGGTCGTCGTGCTCGACGCGATCCCGCTGCTGCCCAACGGCAAGCCCGACCGGGTGACGCTCCGGGGGCTCGCGTGAGGGTCTACAGCCTGCCGATGCGCACGCGGTTCCGCGGCATCACCGTCCGCGAGGGCGTGCTGATCCAGGGGTCGGCCGGCTGGGGGGAGTGGAGCCCGTTCCTGGAGTACGACGCCGCCGTCGCCGAGCCCTGGCTGCGCTGCGCCGAGGAGGCCGCCGCCGGGGACTGGCCGTCGCCGCTGCGCGACTCGGTGCCGGTCAACGTCACCGTCCCCGCGGTCGGCCCCGAGCAGGCGCACGCGATCGTGCTGCGGGGCGGCTGCCGGACCGCGAAGGTCAAGGTCGCCGAGCCCGGCCAGACCCTCGCCGACGACCAGGCCCGGCTCGAGGCGGTGCGCGACGCGATCGGGCCTGACGGCCGGATCCGGATCGACGCCAATGGGCTCTGGGACATCGACGCGGCCGTCGCCGCAATCGCGGTGCTCGACCGGGCCGCCGGTGGCCTGGAGTACGTCGAGCAGCCGGTCGCGAGCGTCGAGGACCTCGCCGCCGTACGCCGGGCCGTCGGCGTGCCGATCGCGGCCGACGAGTCGATCCGCCGGGCCGCCGACCCCTACCGGGTGCGCGACCTGGAGGCGGCCGACGTCGCGGTGCTGAAGGTCCAGCCGCTCGGCGGCGTACGC
>JBEVDF010000034.1:0-13689 GCA_040514145.1 Aeromicrobium sp. | reverse complement strand
CGCGTGGTGCGCTGGTGGACCGATCAGGCGAACGCCTCGATCGGCGGGCAGGAGCAGACCAGGTTCCGGTCGCCGTAGGCGTTGTCGATGCGTCCCACCGGCGGCCAGTACTTGTCCTGCGTGGTGCCGGCCGGGAAGACGCCCTCGGCGACGGGGTACGGGTGGGTCCAGTCGACGAGCTCGTGCGCCGCGTGCGGAGCGCTCACCAGCGGGTTGTCCTTCGCGTCGTACTCCCCCGCCGCCACGCGGTCGATCTCCGACCGGATCGCCAGCATGGCCTCGCAGAAGCGGTCGAGCTCGGCCAGGTCCTCGGACTCGGTGGGCTCGATCATGAGCGTGCCCGCCACCGGGAAGCTCATCGTCGGCGCGTGGAACCCGTAGTCGATGAGGCGCTTGGCGACGTCGTCGATGCTCAGGCCCGCGTTCTTGGTGATCTCGCGCAGGTCGAGGATGCACTCGTGGGCCACGAGGCCGTGGTCGCCGGAGTAGAGCACCGGGAACGCGTCGCCCAGTCGCGCCGCGACGTAGTTGGCCGCCAGCACCGCCACCGAGGTGGCGTCGGTGAGGCCGTCGGCTCCCATCATCGCCACGTACGCGAACGGGATCGGCAGGATGCCGGCCGAGCCGTACGGGGCCGCGCTGATCGTGCCCGCGGCCTGGCGCCGGTCGGCGTCGGGGTGGAAGGGGTGCTTCGGCAGGAACGGCACGAGGTGCTCGCCCACGGCCACCGGGCCGACGCCCGGGCCGCCGCCGCCGTGCGGGATGCAGAACGTCTTGTGCAGGTTCAGGTGCGACACGTCGCCGCCGAACTCACCGGGGCGGGCGTGGCCCAGGAGCGCGTTGAGGTTGGCGCCGTCGACGTACACCTGTCCCCCGTGCTCGTGGACGATGTCGCACAGCTCCCTGATGCCGTGCTCGTAGACGCCGTGCGTCGACGGGTAGGTCACCATGATCGCGGCGAGGTCGTCGGCGTGGGTCTCGCACTGGGCGCGCAGGTCGTCGAGGTCGACCTCGCCGCCATCGGTGGCCTTGACGATCACGACGCGCATGCCGGCCATCACGGCCGAGGCGGCGTTCGTGCCGTGCGCCGAGCTCGGGATGAGGCAGACGTCGCGGGCCTCCTCGCCACGGCTGCGGTGGTACTCGCGGATGGCCAGCAGGCCGGCGAACTCGCCCTGCGATCCGGCGTTCGGCTGCACCGAGACGGCGGCGTAGCCGGTGACGGTGGCCAGCCACGACTCCAGCGTCTCGACCAGCTCGATCATGCCCGCGGCGTCCTGCGCGGGCACGAACGGATGCAGGTCGGCGAAGCCGGGCCAGCTGATCGGCTCCATCTCCGTGGTGGAGTTCAGCTTCATCGTGCAGCTGCCGAGCGGGATCATGCCGCGGTCGAGCGCGTAGTCACGGTCGCTGAGCTTGCGCAGGTACCGCAGCATCTGGGTCTCACTGCGGTGCTCCACGAAGACCGGGTGGGTGAGGATCTCGTCGTCGCGCAGCCACGCCGCCTCGAGGGAGGCCTCGGCGTCGGCGGGAAGGCTGCCGGCGCCGAAGGCGGCCAGCACGGCCTCGAGGTGCGCGTCGGTGGTGGGCTCGGACACCGCGATGCCGACGCGGTCGTCGTCGAAGCGCCAGAGGTGGATCTCGGACTCACGTGCCGCAGCGACGACCTCGGACGCCCGCCCCGGAACGATGGCCGTCACGGTGTCGAAGAACCGGTCGGAGGCGACCTCGATGCCCGCGGCCCGCAGGCCCGCGGCCAGGCGCGAGGCCCGTCCGTTCACCTGGGTCGCGATCTCGCGCAGGCCCTCGGCGCCGTGGTAGACCGCGTACATCGCGGCCACGACGGCCAGCAGCACCTGGGCGGTGCAGATGTTCGACGTGGCCTTCTCGCGACGGATGTGCTGCTCGCGCGTCTGCAGCGCCAGGCGGTAGGCCGGGCGTCCGGCCGAGTCGACGGAGACGCCGACGAGGCGGCCGGGCAGGTGCCGCTCGAGTCCGGAGCGCACCGCCATGAAGCCGGCGTGCGGTCCGCCGTAGAACATCGGGACGCCGAAGCGCTGGGTCGAGCCCACGACGACGTCGGCGCCGAGGCTGCCCGGCGAGCGCAGCAGGACCTGGGCCAGCGGGTCGGTGACGACCACGGCGAGCGCACCGGCCGCCTTGACCGCGTCGATCACGGGCGCGAGATCGATGACGGTGCCGTCGGCGCGCTGATAGGCGATGATGACGCCGCTGAACTCGCCCTCGGGCAGGCCCTGGCGCAGATCGGCCTCGACCAGCGGGAGTCCCACCGCCTCGGCGCGCGTGTGCAGCACGGCGAGGGTCTGGGGCAGGAGGCCGTCGTCCACCACGACGGGCAGGTCGGTGCGCTTGCGGTCGGCCCGTCGCACCAGGGTGAGCGCCTCGGCCGCGGCGGTGCCCTCGTCGAGCAGCGACGCGTTGGCGGTGGGCAGGCCGGCGAGGTCCTCGACCATGGTCTGGAAGGCGAGCAGCGCCTCGAGGCGGCCCTGCGAGATCTCGGGCTGGTACGGCGTGTACGCGGTGTACCAGGCGGGGTCCTCCAGCACGTTGCGGCGGATCACGGCCGGCGTCGTGGTGGGGTGGTAGCCCAGGCCGATCATCGAGACGCCCGGGGTGTTGCGGTCGGCCAGGTCACGCAGGCGGGCGGTGGCCTCGGTCTCGCTGGCCGCGGCCGGCAGTCCCTCGAGCGCCGAGCGGATCCCCGACGGGACCGCGGCCTGCATCAGGGCTTCGAGGCTCTCGTAGCCGAGCCGCTGGAGCATCGCGGCCTGGTCGGACGCGCGCGGACCGATGTGGCGGTCGACGAAGCGGGTGGCGGGCTGACGATCGGACTGCGACATGGGTACTCCGAGGGCTCGACGACAAGGCCCTCCCCCTCTGTCGCCGTGCCAGCGGCACGCCTCCAGAGTCGCCTGTGACGTACGGTCCTGTGGCCTGAGAGGTTCCGGGGAGGAATTGCCCCTTCGGCGCCCTGGGACGGGACTCTCCCGTACGGGTCGAACGGCGTGACCAGCCTACCCCGAGCGATCTCGGGGCGGGCGGTGCGTCCGTCAGTTGGCCTTGCGGGCCCGGCGCTGGGACAGTTCGTCACCGGCGACGTGGACGTCGGCCTCGGCGCGCTCGGTGGGCAGCTCGTGGAGCGAGCCCTCGATCTCCTTCCACACACCGCCGATGGCGATGCCGAAGACACCCTGACCGCCCTGGAGCAGGTCGACGATCTCGGTGGCGGAGCGGCACTCGTAGACGCTGGCACCGTCGCTCATGAGCGTGACCTGCGTGAGGTCCTCGGTGCCGCGCTCGCGGAGGTGGTCGATCGCGGTGCGGATCTGCTGCAGCGAGACACCGGCGTCGAGGAGACGCTTGATGATCTTGAGCAGCAGGATGTCCTTGAAGGAGTACAGCCGCGCGGTGCCCGAGCCGGTGGCCGAGCGAACCGTGGGCTCGACCAGGCCGGTGCGGGCCCAGTAGTCGAGCTGGCGGTAGGTGATGCCGGCGGCATTGCAGGCGGTGGGACCGCGGAACCCCGTGTCCTGGGGCAGGGGCGCGAGGTCGTCGTCGAACAACAGGCCCTGGGCACTGGCCTGAGCCTGCGCCTCTGCTGCCTCGTCACGAGGTTCGATCATGGTCACGCCTTCCTGGATGCCGGTGGAACCGGCCTCCCACAACAAGAGAACCACACCACTGTGGTCTTGCGTACCCTCAAGTTAGACGTGAGAGTCTCTCGACGCACGCACCGACGCGCGTGTCGGCCCGTAAAAACTCTCAACCCTCACTTGAAGGTTTCTCGAAGTCCTCCGGATCCACGTGATCGAGGAACTCGCGGAACTGCTGGACCTGCTCGTCCTCGTCGGGCGTCTGCGCGAAGCTGGCGACGTCGAGAACGTCCTCGGAGCACACCACACGGACCCCCGTGCGCAGCGCCAGCGCGATCGAATCGGACGGGCGGGCGTCGACCACCGCTCCCCCGGCGAACGCCAGCTCGGCGTAGAAGACCCCGTCGCGGACGTCGACGATCCGGACCTCGGTGAGCTCGTCGCCCAGGCCCTCGATGATCGAGGCCATCAAGGCATGCGTCGGCGGTCGGGGCGACACGGTGCCCTGCTGGGCGAAGGCGATGGCCGAGGCCTCGATCGCGCCGACCCAGATCGGCAGGTAGCGCGTGCCCTCGCGTTCGCGCAGCAGGACGAGCGGCTGGTTGGTGGGCATCTCCACCCGGACTCCGACGATGTCGAGTTCGCGCATGAGCGACCTCCTGGTCAGGCGCGCAGGCCGGCGCGCACGAGCACCGTGTGCAGCCGCACGTTGAGCGCGGCCAGCTCGGCGAGGTTCGCGGCGGCGCCGGACTGCTGGCGGGTGGCCGGCGGCACGACCTGCTCGAGCAGGCCCAGCTCGCGGTCGGCCGCGCTGCGGAAGCCGCGCAGGTGACGGGGTTCGAGGCCCAACTCGGCCAGCTGGCCCACGAGGGACGCCACGACGAGGTCGTCGGTGTCGTAGTACCGCTGGTTGGGGCGGCGACGGATCAGTTCGAACTCCTCGACCTGGTCGAGGGTGGCGGCGTCGATCCCCGCCGCGTCCATCAGCTCTTCGCGGGTCATCCGGGTGGACCCGGTGCCCTCGGTGACCGACTGTGCGGTGGGCGTCCCGTCGGCCGCGAGGGTCACCTGCGGCACGCGCAGGGTGGCCTTCAGCTCGGTGTCGGGCACCTCGCCCGAATCCATCTGGTCGAGGACCTGGCGGATGTGGCTGAGCGGCCAGTAGCGGTCCTTCTGCATGCGCAGCACGAACCGCAGGCGCTCGACGTCGCCGTAGCTGAACTTGCGGTAGCCCGAGGGCGTGCGGCGCGGCTCGACGAGGCCCTGCTCGTCGTAGTAGCGGATGCGGCTCTGCGAGATGTCGGGGAACTCGCCGGAGAGCTCGGCGATGACTTGGGAGATGCCGAGCAGCGGTTCGCGCCCGGCCTCACTCGTGGTCACTGACCACCTTCGGCGGCCACGGTTCCGGGGAAGTAGATGAGGCGGTACTTGCCGAGCTGGACCTCGTCGCCGCCCGAGAGCGGGATGTCGCCGTCGATGCGGTCGCGGTTCACGTAGGTGCCGTTGAGACTGCCCAGATCGGTGACGACGTAGCCGCTGCCGCGCCGCGAGAAGGTCGCGTGGCGGCGCGAGACGCTGATGTCGTCGAGGAAGATGTCGCTGGACGGGTGACGTCCGGCCGAGATGACGTCCTGGTCGAGCAGGAAGCGCGAGCCGGCGTCGGGACCGCGCTGCACCAGGAGCATCGCGTTGCCGACGGGCAGGTTCTCGACCGCGAACACGTCGCCGGCCGACATCTCCTCGGTATCGGCGTCGATGACCGGGATGAAGTTGGTCTCATCGAAACCGTCCGGCGTCGTCACCGCGATCAACTCCGTCTCAAGTAGAGCTTGAAGGTTTGCTCAAGTGGGGGTTCAGGGTTCCTTCGCCCCCAACCTAACACCCGTGGCCCCGCCGGTCAGCCGGTCACCAGAGCCGAGTAGGCCTCGGCCGTGAGCAGGCCCGAAGTGACGTCGTCCTCGCTCGTGCGGACCTTCAGCAGCCACCCCTCACCGTACGGATCGGAGTTGATCACCTCGGGGGTCGCCTCGAGTGCGTCGTTGCGGGCGATGACCTGGCCGGAGACCGGCGTGAAGACGTCCGAGACGGACTTGGTGGACTCGAGCTCGCCGACGACGGTGCCCGACTCGACCACGTCGCCCTCGGCGGGCAGGTCGACGTAGACGATGTCGCCGAGCTGGTCCTGCGCGAAGTCGGTGATGCCGATGATGGCGACGTCTCCCTCGACGCGCACCCACTCGTGCTCGGCGCTGTAGAACAGGTCCTCAGGAATCATGGTCGTCCTCCATCGATCAGGCGATCAGTCGTTCGCGGGTCGAGCGTACTGGGGCTCGGGTGCGTCAGCCACGGCGGTCACACGGATGCGCTGGCGCTTCTCGACGCTGACGTCTCCCCCACGGCTCTCGACGCGATCGGCGAGTCCGCCGCGGAACGTGACGGCGTCCGCGAGCGTCTCGGGATCGCCGATCACCTCCATCACGTACGGAGGCTTGAGCACCCGGCCACTGACCCGGACCCCGGCGTCGTCGTCGAGGAACCAGGTCTGGGCGATCACCCGGGCCACGCCGTTCAGCGCGATGACCTCGGCGCCGGCGTCACGCATCTCCTGCACGGCGTCGAGGAGCACCGAGGCGGTGACGGCGCCCGCGGGGGCGGTGATCGTGATCTCGATGCCGGAGCCCTCCGCGCCCACGGTGCCCGCCAGGATCGCCAGGGCGTTGGCGCGCTCGACGGCGGCCTTGCGAGCCTGCGCCGAGCTCTCGTTGGAGTCGCGCAGGTCGTCGCGCGAGGTGCGGAGGGTCTCGATCTGCTGCGACAGTCGCGTGTTCGTCGCGTCGAGCGACTTGAGCAGCTCGGCCAGCTCGATGCCGCGGACGCCGCTGAAGTCGTCGGCCTCGTCGTCCTGGCTCCACTGCACCGTCATGGTGAACGCGAGCAGGCCCACGAGCAGGGCCACGATCCACGCCGAGCGGCTGCGGAAGTCACGCATGGAAGATCCGCCTGCGGATGGCCGCGGAGTTGGCGAAGATCCGGATGCCCAGGACGACGATGACGCCGGTGGACAGCTGTGAGCCGACGCCCAGCTGATCGCCCAGGAACACCATCAACGACGCGATGGCCACGTTGGAGACGAACGAGACCACGAAGACGCGGTCATCGAAGCGGCCCTCGAGGAACGCACGAACGGCACCGAGCACGGCGTCGAGCGCGGCGATGATGGCGATCGGCACGTACGGCTGCAGCTCGGTGGGGACCGTGGGCTGCAGCACCAGGCCGATCGTGACGCCCACGACGAGACCGATGACCGGGATCACGACGCGCTCCTCCTCAGGGGTTCGGCCGAGACCCTCAGCCGCGACTCGGGGGCCGCCGGCAACTCGACATCATCTGATCCTCGCACGTTGAACCTGATGCCATCGGCTTCGGCACGCGCGGCGAGGTAACGACCCGACGGGCCCTGCTCCCACTGGTTCTCCAGCGTGTCCTCGTCGCCGATCGCCGTGATCACGACGGGCTCGGTGACCGAGCGGTAGTTCACGGTGATCGCCTCGCCGGCGGAGCGGATCGCCGAGGTCGAGGTGAGCCGGTGTCCCCCGACCGCCACGGCCTCCGCACCGCCGAGCCACAGGCCGTTCACGACGAGCTGGACGTCGGTGTCGGTGAGCCGGCCGCCGGGCCGCTCCTCGTTGGCCGAGGACTGCACCGCGATCTCGATCCCGGGGCCCACGACGGGCGTGGATCCGGCCGCGACGCGCAGCGCCGCCGTGCCGGGACCGTCGACCACGGACTCGGCCTGCAGGTCGGCGATCTCGCCCTGGAGCCCGGCGACCGTCTCCTGCTTGCTGGCCACCAGGTCCTCGCGCACGCGGATGTTCTCGATCAGCGCGTCGCGCTCGACCTCGGTGGCCGGGCGGTCGATGCGCGTCTGGACGGCGGCGACGGTGATCATGAGCGCGAAGATCGCGATGGCGACGCCGGCGAGCAGCTTGGACGCCTGCCCGGGTGGGGTGGCGTGAACGACGTAGTAGTCGTCGTCGAGCGCCGTGGCGGCGAGCCTGTCGAGGATCGACTCGGCCTCCTGGACCGAGGAGGCCTCGTCCGACCGCTGGCTCATTGCACCCGCGGGGTCGAGGCCAGCAGGCGGCGCACCTGCACCGCGTAGAGGACGCCCGCCCACCAGTAGAGGCTCACGCCCCAGATCGTGAACGCCCAGCCGAAGACGCGCGCGAGGTTGGCCAGGGCACCGTCGCCGTCGCCGAGCAGCAGCAGCGGGAACGCATAGAGCAGTCCGGCCGTGGCGGCCTTGCCCAGGAAGTGCACCGGCAGGGCGCTGAAGCCGCGCGTGCGCAGGAAGGGCACGAGGGAGAACAGCACGACGTCGCGCAGCGGCAGGATCACGGCCAGCCACCACGGGATGATCTCGCGCAGGCCCAGGCCCACGACGACCGCGAGGATGTACAGGCGGTCGGCCACCGGGTCCAGGACCGCGCCGAGCCGGGTGGTCGTGCCGGTGGCGCGGGCGATCTTGCCGTCGAGGTAGTCGGTGATGCCGGACAGGACGAGCACGCCGATGGCCATGAGGTCGGCCTCCGGGACGAGCACGAGCCACAGGAACACGGGCACGAGCAGGATCCGGATCGCGCTCAGCAGGTTCGGCACCGTGAACAGCTCGCCGCGCAGCGACGGCTTCGCGGGCTTCGTTTCGTCGGAGGGCTTCGGCTCCGGGTCGTGCCGCGGCCCGGTGGGAGGCCGCACGGGGTCGGGCTTGGCGGCACGCTCGGACCGCGAAGCGTCCTCGAAGGTCGATGCGACCTCGAGTTCCTCCTCGCCCTCGATCCGGCGAACGCGCTTGCCTGCCACGGGCACAGCCTACCGGCGCGGGTCCCGCGATCCGGGCTGCCCTTGCCACGGGGAACACAACTGACAGACTGAGGCTTGAACCCAACGAGGACTTCACTCACAACGACGACCAGGAGGACGCGTGGCCGACTACACCCTGCCCGACCTGCCCTACGACTACGGGGCACTCGATCCCCACATCTCCGGCAAGATCATGGAGCTGCACCACAGCAAGCACCACCAGAACTACGTCAACGGCCTCAACACCGCCCTCGAGAAGCTCGAGGAAGCGCGGTCGGTCCAGGAGTTCGACACGATCAACCTGCTGGAGAAGAACCTCGCGTTCAACCTCGGCGGTCACATCAACCACTCGATCTTCTGGAAGAACCTCTCGCCGGACGGCGGCGACAAGCCGACCGGTGAGCTGGCTGCCGCCATCGAGGACAACTTCGGTTCGTTCGACGCCTACCGGGCGCAGTTCGAGCAGGTCGCCCTCGGCATCCAGGGCTCGGGTTGGGCCATCACCGCGTGGGACACGCTGGGACAGCGGCTGGTCATCGTCCAGCTGTACGACCAGCAGTCCAACATCCCGGCGACGCTGATCCCGGTCTCCCAGCTCGACATGTGGGAGCACGCCTTCTACCTCGACTACCTCAACGTCAAGGGCGACTACGTCAAGGCGTTCTGGAACATCGCCAACTGGGCCGACGCCCAGGAGCGCTTCACCGCGGCCACGAGTGGCGGACAGATCCTCTTCTGACCCGCCGCCCCAGCCGGGGCGAACCACACGACTGCCCGGTCACCCTCAGGTGGCCGGGCAGTGGTGTTTCCGGAGCCGTGATCAGCGGTGGGAGGCGTCGTCGCTCAGGCCGGCCAGGTAGGCGTTGTACTGCTCGAGGGCCGCGTCGTCGTCGCGGTCTGCGGCTCGGTCCGATCGGGTGGCCTCGCGGGTGTCGGACCTGAACCACTGCACGAAGATGGCCCCGATCACCAGCAGCAGCGGGATCTCGCCCATCGCCCACGCGATGCCTCCGCCGAGGTACTGGTCCTGCGCCAGGTCGGTGGCGTAGGGGCGGTCGAGCGCGCGGTAGTACGACTCGGCGATCACGACGTTGGAGGACATCAGCGCCACCGAGAAGAACGCGTGGAAGGGCACCGAGAGCATCAACACGCCGAAGCGGGCCAACGGGCTGAGCCGCACCGGTGACGGGTCGACGCCGATGATGACGTAGTAGAACAGCACACCCGACAAGAGGAAGTGCAGCTCCATGAACGCGTGGCCCGAATGGGTGCGCATCATCGCCTCGAACAGGCCCGTGTAGTAGACGGCGTAGAGCGTGCCCATGAAGATCAGCGCGGCCACGATCGGGTTCGTGTAGAAGCGGGACACCCGCGAGTGCAGGGCGTCGCGCAACAGCGATCGCGGGGAGTGCTCGCCGGGGCGCCGCGGCCCCGGCAGCGTGCGCAGGGCCAGGGTCATGGGGGCGCCCAGCACCAGGAAGATCGGGGCCACCATCGACAGCATCATGTGCGACACCATGTGCAGGCTGAACGTGACGCTCGAGTACTGTCCCAGGCCGCCGAAGGTCGCCCACCCGACGATCGCCAGGCCGAGGAACCAGCTGATCGTGCGGCCGATCGGCCAGGCGTCGTTGCGGCGGCGCATCACCAGCAGGCCGGTGACGTACAGGGCCGTGCCGAAGGCGACGACGGACAGGCCGATCCCGTCGGGGTAGAAGCCGAACAGGACGCGCATCACGGTGGGCTCGGGCGGCAGGGCGCGACCCAGCAGGAGCTCGGCCGGGCTGGTGAGCACGTCCTCCCCCACCGGCGTGGCGGTGCGGCCCAGGACGACCGCCAGCGCGATCGTCACCGTCATGAGGGCGACTTCGAGGACCGCGAAGCGGGCGAAGCCGGCACCGCGCGAACGCAGCCGACGGCGCTGGGCGACGCCGAAGGCACCGAGCGCGATGAGGGAGGCGGCCTTGAGGATCACCAGCAGGCCGTAGGTGGAGTCCAGTCCCCCGAACGAGCCGAGGTTCACCGACGCGCTCACGACGCCGGAGACCGCGACGACGACGAAGCACCAGACGGCGAGCGTGGAGTAGCGCGCGACGGCGTCCTCGAGGCGGCGGCTGCGTCGCAGCGCGACCCAGCCCAGCGCCATCAGGCCGCCCACCCACAGCACGACGCCGACCAGGTGCAGCACGAGGCTGGCGGTGGCGAGCATGTGCGACCCGGACGAGGCGGAGTGCCCGGTCAGGCCGACGGCGGAGATGCCCAGCAGGGCCACCCCGACGCAGATCGCCAGCTGGCGCACGGAGAAGGTCCACCGGGTCCACAGCGCCACGACGAGCGCCGCGAATGACTGCACCAACAGGCCGCGACCGGTGGCGAAGACCGAGGCGAAGTCCCACAGCTGGCCGAGCCCGACCTCGTGCAGGGGGCGGGCGTACAGGTCGGCGACGTTGGCCCAGTAGAAGACCAGCGAGGCGGCGAGCCAGCCCCACGCCGCGCGCGACGCGAGGCGCACCGCCTGGACGGCGAGGCCCTCGAGCCGGTCGCCCGACGGCAGCAGCACCACGGCCACGAGCAGGAAGCCGACCGTGGCGGTGGCGAGCAGGTTCGACAGGAAGCGCGCGATCGGGATGGCCCAGCCGACGACGGGTCCCGGGTCGGGCAGGCCCAGCGGGACGGGCTGCGGGCTGGCGCCGCTGAGGACGATCACGGCGACGAGCGCGACCAGGCCCAGGCCGCCGACGGCTGCGGCGAACCGGAGGCCCGGGCGCTCAGGAACGGTCATCGTCGGGAGTGGTCGAACGGCGGCGGAGCACCGTGGCTCCGCCGATGGCGAGCACTGCGACGACCACGATCGCGCCGAGCAGCAGCGGCGACGACCACACGGAGTCGTCCTTCGTCTCCTCGGCCGCCGCTTGCGTGGGATCGGCCGTGACCTCCTCGGAGGGGACCGTGGTGGGGGTCGGCTCGTCGGCCGGTGCCTCGCTGGCGACCCCGGCCTGAGTGACCGAGAACTCCAGAGTTCCGGTGATGGGGTGGCCATCGGCCGAGACGACGCGATAATTGACCTCGTACGTGCCGTCGGGCGCATCGGCCTGCGGCGTGACCACGACCCGCGGACCGTCGACCTCGACCTCGGCGCTGACGGCCTTCCCGTCGACGATCACCCCGGCCTCCGACGGCTCGCGCAGGTTCTCGCTGAAGGTCAGCACGACCCGCTCGGGGACCGACTCCAGCCGGGCCCCCTCCGTGGGGTCCGAAGAGATCAGGGACGTGTGCGCTTGGGCAGGCATCGACCATCCTGCAAGAACCGCAGTGACGAGGAGCACAAGAGAAGGCAGACGCACTCCACCAGCCTATCCGGCGGTTGTCCACAGGCTTTCTGGCCCTTCGGAGCCATGCCGCATGGCACCACGGGAGTGACTGATGGGGATTGTGTGAACAGGGGGTTGGTGCACGTGGTTCACTCACCCGTGGAGGTGTCACACGTGCGTTGGACTCGGGTCTTCGCGGCAGTGACGGTCACGGTCGCCGCGCTGGCGACCCCGACCGCCGCTCATGCCGTGGATCCCACGACTCCCCCGGCCACCGGGGCGAGCTCCTCCGCGCCCACCTCGGGTCCCTCCCTGGACGTCCCCGATCCCCTCGCGATCGCTCCCAGCGCCGTCACCGAGTTGACCACGCTGGCCCTGCGCTACGAAGCGAATCTCAGTGTCGCCGAGGACCGCCGCAAGGAGGCCGCCGAGCGCCAGCGCGACGCCGACCGGCAGCGCAAGATCGCCCGCGCCTACGTGGATCAGGTCGTCGAGTACGCCATGTCCCCGAACGGCGACCCCTTCGCCCAGAAGCTCACCGCGCTCGCCGCGGCGGAGAACCCCGAGGACCTCATCACCGGGATCTTCAGCACCGAGCAGGTCACCGAGGCCCAGGAGGGCCACCTCGGCGACGCGAAGCGTGCGTTCGACGCGGCGCAGGTGCTGCAGGCCCGCGCCGACCGCGCCACGAAGATCGCGAAGAAGGCCGAGGCCAGCGCGGCCCGCCAGCTCAAGCAGGTGGGCCAGCTCGCGAAGCAGCTCGGCCTCGGTGCCTCGTCCACTCCCGACGGCCTGCCCCAGACCCGCACCGAGCAGGAGTCGTGGAACGCCACGGTGACCGCGTCGTGGAAGGGCTACACCAAGCGTCTGGCCCGCCTCGGGGTGAAGGCCCCTTCGGCAGCCCGTCTCAAGGCGAAGCGCGGCGTCAGCTCGGCCACCGTCGGCTCCCGCACCGTCCAGGTGCTGCCCGCGCAGACCATCCGGATGATCGATGCGCTGGTCGGCCGGATCGGCGACGACTACGCCGCCCGCAACGCCTCCGGCGCCTGGAGCTGCGGCGGCCTGCTGCAGGTGAAGGGGGGCTACGACCTCACCGGCACCCCGGCTCAGCTGTACGCCCGCACCGTGAAGGTCCCCAAGGGCCAGCCGATCCGGGGCGACCTCGTGTTCTCGGCCACCAAGGCCTCCGGCGTGCACCACGTCGGCGTCTACATCGGCGACGGCCTGATGATCGACGCGCCCGCCACCCGCGCCCAGGTGGGCGTCTCCCGCGTGCCGGCCAAGCCCTACGCCATCACCCGCCCCTCGCTCGGCCGGGGCAGCAACACCGCCCCGAAGGGCACCGCCTCCTCCCCCACCACCGTCTGCAACGCCACCAAGGCGACCGCGGCCACACGCCAGGGCTGGACCTTCCCGCTCAAGCAGGGCTCGTACTCGATCTCCGCCGGCTTCGGCATGGGTGGCAGCCTCTGGCAGTCCACCCACACCGGCCAGGACCTCGCCGCACCCACGGGGACCCCGATCTTCGCCTCGCGCGGCGGCGTCGTGAGCCTGCAGGAGGTCGGCTGGGCCGGCACCCTGGTCACGGTGTCGCATCCCGACGGCACGGCCGAGCGCTACGCACACTCCTCGAAGGTGCTCGTGCAGGACGGGCAGTCCGTGAACGCGGGCGACGAGATCGCCCTGGTCGGCTCGCGCGGCAACTCCACCGGACCCCACCTGCACTTCGAGATCCAGGTCGACGGCAAGTTCATCGACCCGATGCCGGTGCTCGTGCAGTTCCTCACCAACAGCGGCGCCGGCAAGGGCTGGGGCGGCTACAGCAACGGCCAGGTCCCGCGCGGCGTCCTGTGTGCCACGGGCGACACGATGCTGCGCTGCGACGTGGCCAAGCGGGCCAAGCG
>JBEVDF010000005.1:0-14262 GCA_040514145.1 Aeromicrobium sp. | reverse complement strand
CGCCCGGAGATCCGCACGGCCTCCTCGGCGAACCAGCGGAAGAACTCGGCGCCGTAGGCGATCTCGGCCTTCGACTCGCTGACGGGCTTGCCCATCTCGGCGGTCATCTGCTCGGCCAGCTCGTCGGTGCGCTCGGTGATGATCTCGAAGGCGCGGCGCAGGATCTCACCGCGGTCGCGCGGCGCGGTGCGGGCCCAGTCGGCCTGGGCGGCGACCGCGGCGTCGAGCGCGGCCTTCCCGTCGGCCACGGAGGCGTCCGCCACCGTCGCCAGCGTCTCCCCCGTCGCGGGGTTCTCGACCTCGAAGGTCGCCCCACCCTCGGCGTCGCGCCACTGTCCTGCGATGAAGAGCTGATGTGCCATGTTCCCGACGCTACCTCCCCGGGAGGATCCGTTCGACCTGTCAGACTTCGGCCATGGTCGACACCCTGCGCGGGTGGACCCGGCTCACGCTGCCGGGCCTGATCGGCGCCTTCGTCTTCGCGCTGCTGTCCCTGACTCCCTCGCTGTTGCCCCGGCCGGCGCTGTTCCAGGGACTCGTCACCGGAGTCACGGCCGCCATCGGGTACGGCCTCGGGGTCGCCCTGGCGTGGGTCTGGCGAGCGTTCGCCGACCGCGAGGCACGCCAGCCGAGTCCTCGGACGTGGCGCTGGGCGATCGGGATCGGGCTCGTCGCACTGGGCATCGTCGACGTGCTGAGCGTGCGCCAGCAGGACCGCGTCCGCGAGCTGATGGGCATGGGCGACGCGAGCACGTGGCGGCTCGTCACCGTGCCGCTGGTGTCGGTCGTGGTGTTCTGCCTGATCATCGCGGCCGGCCGGGGACTGCGTCGCCTCGCCCGGTGGCTCTCCGCCGTCCTGGCCCGCCGGATCGGCGCGCAGGCCGCCCGCGCGACCGGGGTCGTCGTGGTGGCCGCGCTGACCTTCTTCACCCTGAGCGGCGTCGTCTACGACAACGTCATCGCCGCCGTGGACTCCTCGTTCGCACTCGGCGACCAGCAGGTCTCGTCGAGCCTCGACCCGCCCACGAGCGCCCTGCGATCGGGGAGCCCCGACTCGCAGCTGGCGTGGGAGGACCTCGGCCGGCAGGGTCGCCGCTTCGTGGCGCGCGGACCCAGCGGCGACGAGATCGCCGCGTTCACCGGCCGTCCCGCGCTCGATCCGATCCGTGCCTACGCCGGCACGGCCCACGCCGAGGACGTCGAGGAGCGAGCGCGCCTCGCCGTGGACGACCTCGAGCGGGCCGGCGGCTTCGAGCGCGCCAACCTCCTGGTCGCGGGGACGACGGGGTCGGGCTTCATCGAGCCGAGCGCGTCGAACTCGTTCGAGTACCTCACGAACGGCGACTCGGCGATCGTCTCGATGCAGTACTCGCACCTGCCGTCGTGGGTGTCGTTCCTGGTCGACCAGCGCGCCGCCCGCCACGCCGGCCGCGCCCTGTTCGACGCCGTGTACGAGCGGTGGAGCGCGCTGCCCGCCGACGACCGGCCGCGGCTGTACCTCTTCGGCGAGAGCCTCGGGTCGTTCGCACTGGAGACCGCGTTCAGCGGCGAGGCCGATCTGCGCAACCGCACGTCAGGCGGGCTCTTCGTCGGGCCGCCGGGGTTCAACTCCCTGTTCACCGAGTTCCGCGAGCAGCGCGACCCCGGCAGCCGCGAGATCGAGCCGATCTTCCGCGACGGCCGCACCGTGCGCTTCACGAACGACCCGTGGGGCCCGACCATCCCGGTCACCCGGCCTTGGGACGGACCGCACCTGCTCTACCTGGTGCATGCCTCGGACCCCATCACGTGGTGGAGCCCCGACCTGATCTGGGACAAGCCCGACTGGCTGTCCGAGCCCCGCGGCGCGGACGTGGCCAACGCCATGCGCTGGTACCCGATCGTCACGTTCTGGCAGACCTCCGCCGACATGGCGGTGGGGATGGCGGTCCCGTCGGGACACGGCCACGACTTCGTCGGCGAGCACGTCGCGGGCTGGGCCTCGGTGCTGCAGCCCGAGGACTGGACCAGCGCCGACCTGCGGCGGCTCCAGCAGCAGATCGTCGACGCCGACGCCGAGAACGCCGGCGTCCCCCCGTCGCTGCGCGACTGAGGGCGGTCTCCCCGGTCAGCGCTCGCGCGGGTCGCGGAGCTCGCGGACGCGGGTGACGACGAACCAGCCGCAGACCACGAGGACGGCCAGGATCACGAGGCGCTGGAACCAGTCCGCCCAGGGCTCGATGACGTGCCAGTTCTCGCCCAGGGTGTAGCCGGCGCCGACGAAGATCGAGTTCCAGATCAGGCTGCCGAGGGTCGTGAGCAGCAGGAAGATGCCGAACGACATGCGCTCCACGCCGGCCGGGATCGAGATGAGGCTGCGGAAGATCGGCACCATCCGGCCGAAGAAGATCGCCTTGGTTCCGTGCTTGGCGAACCAGGCCTCGGTGACCTCGAGGTCGCGCAGCTTCAGCAGCGGCGTCTTGATGAAGATCCACGCGGTGCGCTCGCGACCGAACAGGCGTCCCAGCCAGTACATGATGCACGCGCCGATGACCGAGCCCGCGGTGGTGGCGAACAGCGCGCCCGCGAGGGAGAACCGTCCCTGGCTCGCGGCCAGGCCCGCCATCGGCAGGACGATCTCGCTGGGAATCGGGGGGAAGAGGTTGTCCAGGCCCACCGCGAGGGCCGCCCCGAACAGGCCCATGCGGTCCATCAGGTCGACCATGAACCCCGCGAGTCCGTCGATCTCCTGATCGGTCGCCTGAATCATCACCCGGCAGAGCATAACGAGCGGTGCGCAGCGTGTCGTTGTTCCAGCGCGGCGGGTACCGTCGCCTTGGTGCACCCGTTCCCCCGACTCCTCGCCGCCGCCGGCGCGATCGTCCTGCTGACGACGCTGCTGACCGCGTGCGAGGGCGAGGATCCGAAGCCCGATGCCGAGACCGTCCGCGCCGCCGAGCCGACCGGACTCACCGTCGCCCCGGCCGACGACGTCGTCGCCGCCTCGCGCTTCCTGCTCGAGTCCGCGTCGGCCGTCGTGCTCGTGCCCGCAGAGGGCGCCCAGCCGGCCTTCGACCGCGCCCTCGCCCTCGGCGTGCCGGCGCTGCCCGCCACCGACGCGGGGCGCGCCGAGGCGAAGCGGCTCGGGGCCCGCGTCCTCACCGAAGGCGATGAGACCGGCGCCGGGGCCGAGCCGATCGAGCGCGCCACCCGCCCGACCATCGCCGTCACGGGGAAGCCCTCGCCAGCACTGTCCGCGATCGCCGACCTCGGCGACGCCGACCTCGTGCGCATCGCCCCCGACCCGCGCCGCCACGCCTCCTCCGCGAAGCTGCTGCGCCGCGACCCCGACGGTCCCCTGCTCACCCTCGGCGCCGACGACTACGCCGTGCGAGTCGTCCGCGCGAACGCCCAGACGGTGGGCGGCGGCTGGTTCGCCACCCGCGGCAAGCACCTGGTGGCGATGTACGGTCACCCCTCCGGGCCCGCGCTCGGCGTGCTCGGCGAGCAGGGCCCGAAGGCGTCGGTCGCCCGGGTCCGCGAGCTCGTGCGCAAGTACCGGCGGGTCGCGCCGGACGAGCACTTCGTCCCCGCCTTCGAGATCATCACCACCGTCGCGGCCGCGTCCAAGGGACCGAAGGGCGATTACTCCGCACGCACGAAGGTGGCCGACCTCGAGCCCCTCGTCGACGCGGCCGAGCAGGCCGGCGTCGTGGTGATCCTCGACCTCCAGCCGGGTCGCTCGTCGTTCCTCACGCAGGCCAAGGAGTACGAGTCGCTGCTGCGCCGACCGCACGTGGGCCTGGCCCTGGACCCCGAGTGGCGACTGGGCCCGACGGGCAAGCCGCTGCAGCGGATCGGCCACGTCGGCGTGAACGAGGTCAACCACGTCTCCGCGTGGCTGGCGCGACTCACCCGCAAGCACGCGCTCCCGCAGAAGGTCTTCGTCCTGCACCAGTTCCAGACGCAGATGATCCGCCACCGCGAGCGGGTGCGCACCGACCATCCCGAGCTGTCCACGGTCATCCACGTGGACGGACAGGGCAGCCCGGGCGCCAAGTTCGGCACGTGGGGCGTCATTCGCCAGGACGCCCCGAAGAACGTGGGCTGGGGCTGGAAGAACTTCGTCGACGAGGACGAGCCGATGCTGGACGTCGCCCAGACCTGGCGCCGCGTGCGTCCGCACCCCGTGCTCATCACCTACCAGTGAGCGCGTCCCCGATGCCGTCGAGCAGGCGCGACAGGCGCTCGGGGCTCGTGCCGAAGTTCAGCCGCGCGAACGTGGAGGAGTCCATCGAGGTGTGTGCCGTGAACTCCGGCCCCGGCGCGAGCCGCACGCGGCCGCGCTCGAGGATCCGGCCGGCCGGATCGTCCGCGATCGGCGTGCCCGCGAAGTCCAGCCAGGCCAGGTAGGTCGCCTCGGCGGGACGGACGCCCACGCCCGCCTCGGTCGCCCAGGCCGTGATCGTGTCGCGGTTGACCTGCAGGACCGCGACCAGCTCGGCCAGCCACGGATCGCCCTCGGTCCAGGCGGCCACCGCGGCGGCGCGCGACAGGGTGCTGACGCCGCCCAGATAGGCGAACGGCAGCGCGGCGAGCGGCTCGCGCACCCGCGCCGGCCCGACGTGCGCGACCGCGCAGTGGAGCCCCGCGAGGTTGAAGGCCTTCGACGCGGAGGTCACGGTCACCGTGCGGTCCTCGACGTCCGCGCCGAGCGAGGCGAACGGCACGTGCCGGCGTCCGTCGAACGCGAGGTCGGCGTGGATCTCGTCGGCGAGGACCACGAGGTCCAGCTCCGCCGCGGCCTCGGCGATCGGCCGCAGCTCGTCCGCGCCGAGCATGCGGCCCGAGGGGTTGTGGGGGTTGACCACCACGACGAGCGCCACACCCTCGCGCCGCCAGAGGTCCACCAGCTCGTCGACGGTCGCGTCGATGGGGGTCGGCACGACGCGACGCCCCGTGTCGGCGATCGAGGTCAGGAACACCGGGTAGCTCGGCACGTGCAGCGCGATGCCGTCACCGGCGGAGGTGAGCATCTCCACGAGCACCTGGAACGACTGGATGACGTCGGTGAACAGCCGCCCGCGGCCACCCGACGGGGTCCAGCCGTAGCGCTCGGCCATGCGGGCCTCGAAGGCCGCGACCAGCGGATCGGGAGCGTCGAAGTCGGGATACCCCACGTCGCCGCGCGCGAGACGGTCACGCACCGCCCGCGCCACGACCTCGGGCACCTCGACGTCCATGTCGGCGACCCACGCCGGCAGCACGTCGGCGGGCGTCGTCGCCCACTTGAGGTTGTCACGGTCGCGCAGGGCCTCGTCGCTTCGGTCGAACACGCGTCGAGTCTGCCCGACCGGGCCGGGCGCGGGAAGGCCGCGGACCCGGGGGTCTGTCACCCCGGATCCGCGGCCCGATCGAGGCCCCGATGTCAGCGCACGCGCACCTTCACCAACCGCGAGCTGCCCTCGACGCCCGTCTGCGGGACGTAGACGAAGCGCACCGCCGAGCGGCCCTTCTTCGTCAGTCGCAGCGAGACCTTCGCGGCACCGTTCGTGACCTTGACGTTCTTCTTCACGAGCTTGCCGCCGACGTAGACCCGCAGCGTGCCCTTCGGACTGACGCCCGCGGCCTTGACCGAGACGCGCGCCTTCCACACCGCCTTGGCCCTGACCGAGCCCTTCGCCGTGACCGTGGTGCGGCTGGTGGCCTTCTTCTTCACCGTGATCGCCTTCGCGACGGCGGTGCCGTCGGCGTGATCGGCCTTGGAGGCCGTGACACGGGCGGAGATCGCGGCCCTGTAGTCGGCCGGCGTCAGGCGGTGGGCCGAACGCGTGGCACCAGCGATGGCCTTGCCGTTGCGCAGCCACTGCACCTTCGTGGAGACACCCTTCACCGACCACGTGCCGGGCGAGACCGTGAGCACGCGACCGACCTGGGCGCTGCCCGAGATCTTCGGCGCCGTGACGGCCTTCGGTGCCGCGATCCGGTCGACGGCGACGGACGCGCCCTCGACCTCGACCGTGCGGGCCTCACCGCTGGTGCCGACGAGCTTCAGCGACGGCACCGCGAGCGCCGCCGTTCCGGCCTTGCGGGCCGTGAAGGTCGCCGAGACGAGGGACACGTCCCCCTCCGCAGCGGGCGAGGTGCCCAGCTTGGTGTGCAGCACGACGAGGTCGTCGCCCTGCACCGCCGCGTACGTCGAGCCGGTCACGTCGGTCGAGGCACTGTCGGCCGCGTAGGACAGGACCGCCGGGTCGAAGTCCAGGGCGAGCTCGTAGGCGAACACGTCCTGCACGTTCTCGGCCGCCACCGTGACGGTGACCTCGTCGCCGACGGCCACGCTCGAGTCCGAGGTGGTCACCGCGAACGTCGGCTCGTCGGCCTGCGCGGGCGTCATCACCAGCGCACCGCCCAGCAGGGCCACCGAGATCGCGCCCATCGCGCCGCGCCGCATCGTCTTCTTCGTCATCATCTGTCGTCCTCGGATCGTCTGGTCGCGGTTCACGGTGCCTCCTGCGCGAGCGGGCCGTAGAGCGCCGGTGTCGTGCGGTGGCGCGTGGCCTGCTCGTAGCCGTAGGCCAGGCCGAGCAGCGGCCCCTCGTCGAACCGGCGGCCCAGGAACTCCAGGTTCATGCCCGCCGAGGGGTCGGCCGCGTCAGCGCCCATCGGCACCGTCACGGCCGGCATCCCGGTGTTCGGGCTGAGCCGCATGTTGGTGCTGTAGGTGCCGTACTGCGTGCCGGACGGGTAGATCACGGCGTCGAAGTCCTGCGCGTCCATGAGCCCCGTGACCTGCGTGTGACCCAGCGCGAGCTGCGTCGTGTGCGAGCCGGTCGGTCCGGCCCACGCCTGGTACGTCTCCTCAGTGACGTTGTTCCGCTGGACGTACGTGGAGCGGTAGGCGGGGGCGAACTTGCCGCTGTCGATGATGCCCTGCAGCGTGTTCGTCCCGACCTCGGGCGACAGGTGCGTCGCCATGTACTCGGCGAGGTCGTGCTTGAACTCGTTCGTGCTGCCGCTGCCCTCGTTGAGCACGCGGGTGAACGCGGTGCCCTCCTCGGCGGTCATCTCGACCGGGACGACCGTGGCGCCCTGCGCCACGAGGTCGGCCTTGGCCTGCTCGAAGCGTCGGGCCGCGGCGGCCTGGCCGGCGTTCGTGGCCGTCAGCGACGGGATCATCTGGGGGAAGTAGCCGATCTTGCGGCCCTGCAGGGCGTTCGGGTCGAGGTACTTCGTGTACGAGTTCGGCACCTTGCCGACCTGACGCTGGGTGACCGCGTCGTTGGCGTCGACGCCGACCACGGCGTCCATCGCGACCGCGGCGTCGGAGACCGAGCGGGTCATCGGGCCGCCGGTGTCCTGCGACAGCGCGAGCGGCACGATGCCGTCGCGCGACGCCAGGCCCACCGTCGGACGGACGCCGACGAGCTGGTTGTAGCTCGACGGGACCCGGATCGAGCCGCCGGTGTCGGAGCCGAAGCCGAGCGCGGCGAGGTTCGCCGAGATCGAGGCGCCGGTGCCACCGGAGGAGCCACCGGCCGTCTTCGACGTGGCGTACGGGCTCGCCACCAGGGTGCTGTTCTGCGTGGTGGTCTCACCGCTCACGGTGACGCCCTGGAACGCGGAGAACTGCGAGCTGAAGCCGTAGGCGAACTCGTCGAGGCTGGCCTTGGCCAGGATGACGGCGCCCTGGGACCGCAGGCCCTCGACCATCTCGGCGTCGTCCTGCGTCTGGTTCTCCTCCCAGCACGCGCAGCCGGCGGTGGTGGGCATGTCCTTGGTGTCGTAGTTGTCCTTCAGCGCCACGGGGATGCCGAGCAGCACGCTCGTCATGCCGCGCTCGGCGCGCACCGCGTCCGCCTCGGCGGCCGACTCGAGCGCCTCGGGGTTCGTCGAGATGATCGACTTCAGCGGCCGTCCGTTCGCGGCGGGGTCGACCTTCGCGTCGTCGTACGCCTCGATGCGGTCGAGGTACTGCCGGGTGAGGTCCACCGAGGTCAGCACGCCGGCGTTCATCGCGGCCTGCATGTCCAGGACCGACGCCTCGACCAGCTCGAACTCGCCGTCGTCGTAGATCATCGCCTGGGCCAGGCGCGCCACGTCGGTGACGGTGATGGTGGCGTCGCCGTCGTGGTCGGCGGCGGAGACCGCGGACCAGCCGGTGTCGTCGGCCGTGGTGCCCACGCGGCCGGCGAGCAGGTCGACGTCCTCCTGCGTGATGGCGGCGTCACCGGTCAGGTCGGCGGCGGTGAACTTCGGCGCCAGGTACGAGCCCGCGTCGGTCGTCCCCTCGGCGCTGGTGGCCGGGGTGCCGGCGGCGATCAGGACCGCCCCCGTCATGCAGGCCAGTGACAGGGCTACCCCTGCTCGGATGGGTGTGCGTCTCACCATGTTCCTCTCGACGTGGGATTCCCCCGACGGCGTCACGCTAGGAACGAGTTGTTGCGCAGGCGTTTCATGTGGGTGTTGGGACCGAGAACTGCGGGTCGCCCGCGTTACGAGTGATCGCGTCGGTCGGTGGGCGCGCGGGTGGCTCAGCCGGTCGGAAAGAGCACGTCGGCCACCTCGCGCGGGGCGAACCGCTCCTCGAAGTCGCGCTCGTTCGGCTCCCAGATCTCGGTCCACAGCCGGTCGTGGTCGTTGCCGTCGGCGCGGTCGCGGGCGATCCCGCGCTGGGTGGCGGTCCACAGGTCGAGGTCGCACCACACCGCCAGGTCGACCAGCGGCAGCGTGGCGGGGTGGAACAGGCCCACGAGGTCGAGCACGAGCACGTCGGCGTGGGGCACCGCCTCGGGCTCGGTGAGGCGGCCACGGTCCCAGTCGTAGCGCTGGAACTCACCGGGGACCTCGTCGCGGAAGGGGCGCAGCACGTCGGCCACGAGGCGCTCGCGCTCGACGCCGTCCCAGTCCGTCGAGCGCCGGTGCACGCGCACCGGGTCGAGGAAGTCGTCGCCGCGCAGGCGCACGGCGTCGGGGAGGGCGGCCACGAGACGGCGGGCGAGCGTGGACTTGCCGGAGCCGCCGAATCCGGAGATCCCGACCACCATCGGGCGCCCGAGCTCACGCCGACGGGTGGTGACGACGCGGACCAGCTCGTCCAGGTTGCTCATCGTCGTCCCAGCCTCACCCGGCCGGCCCGGAGTCGCAAGGCCACCGACACGCACCGCCGAGTTCTGAGCTCCATGCTGGTCACCGCAGGGGCCCACGGCCTACGGTCGGGGTCATGACCGACGACGTGACTCTGCGCTACACCCGCACCTACCCGATCGAGGTGGCCGAGGCGTTCGAGCAACTGCTCGAGATCGACCTCACGGCGCTGTTCGACCGCCGGTACGCCGCGATCCCGCCCATCGCGGCGGTCCGCGACCAGGACGGCCCGTGGCGCACGCCCGGCCAGACCCGCACCATCGTCCTGGCGGACGGCGGCACGATGCGCGAGGAGCTGACGGCGGTCGAGCGCCCCGCGCGGTTCACCTACCGGATCTCCGGCATCACCGGGCCCATGAAGCAGTTGATCGCGTCCGTCGACGGGGCCTGGACGTTCGAGCCGGCGGGCACCGGCGTCCGCATCGGCTGGACCTGGACGGTGCACCCGGCCGGTCGCCTCGGCCGCGCCGCGATGCCGGTCTTCGCCCGGATGTGGCGCGGCAACGCGCGGCAGGCCTTCGACAACATCGAGCGCCTGCTGGTCCGCTGACCGACCGCGACCCTCGAAGGCGGCTCGGTGCGCTGGGCCGACGGTGACGGCGCAGGACCTCGGACACGCATCGACCGGGGCGCGCGACGCGTGTCCCGGTCGATGCGTCCCCCCGAGGAGGTCCCCCCCGATACGCGGGCCGGGGTCGGCACCATGCAAGGCCGACCCGCTCGCTGTTCCATCCTGACGGCGCGCCACCGGGTGCGGAACCCCCGGAATCGGGGGGTCACTCCTCGTCGAGGACGTCCCCGGGGGCGAGTCCGACGGCGCGCTCGATGTCGCCGGGGCTCGTGTGCTGCAGGTAGTCGCGCAGCTTGCGGCAGGCGACCCGGTAGTGCTCCCTGGCCGTGTCCTCGGTGATGTAGAGCGTGGAGGCGATGTCGGCCCAGTGCCGCCCGCGCGCCCGGCCCGAGATCACCTCGCGCTGGCGGGTGCTGAGGTCGAGCTGGGCGCCGCGGCGGTCGAGCAGCTCGGTGAGGCCGACGAGCGACTGGGTGACGACGACGCGATCGCTGCGGACGTCCTCGATCGCCTGCATCGTCACGTGGGGCGGGTCGGCCTTGTGCACCACGCCGAGCGCGCCCGCGCGCAGGCACAGGGCGAGCACGATCGGCCGCCTCTCGTCGGTGTAGAGGCACACCCTCAGCCCACGCTGGCGCAGCGCGCGGATGGCCGCGCGACCCTGCTTCGTCGTGGCCGAGGAGCCCTGCGGGCCCCGCAGCAGCAGGTCGAGCACGACGACGTCGCAGGCCACGTCGGCCGCCTCGAAGTCCTCGACGCTGGGGTAGGTCGCCACGACCTCGAGCCCGGGATGCACGGTGGCGAACCCGCCGCGGATCACGGTGCTGTCGTCGATCACGACCACGCGCGTGCGTGGGTCGGTCATGCGTCCGCCCCCTCCACCGGCCCGGTGATCGTCACCGACGTCCCTCGTCCCGGCGCCGACCTGATCTCCACCGCGACGCCGACGTCGCGCAGCGCCTGGCCGACCTGCGTGTCGAGGCCGAAGCCGAGTGGCTGGTTGTCCTGGTCGAAGCCCACGCCGTCGTCGGAGACCACGACCTCCCACGTCGCGCCGTCGGTGTCGGCATGCACCACCACCTGGTGGGCCCGCGCGTGCAGCCGCACGTTGTGCAGCACGGTGGTCACCGCCCGGCCGACGGCCGTCCACACGGCGTCGTCGAGCTCCACGTGGGCGCCGAGGGCCACGGCCGGCTCGAGGGGCAGGTCCTCGAACCCCTCGAGCGCCGTCGCGAGCATGGTCCCCACGGTGCGGGCGGAGGAGTCCAGCGGCGGCGGCGCGGCGCCGAGGTAGTTGCGCAGGCGCTGGGCCTCGCGGTCGGCCTGGCGGCGCAGGCCCGGCAACACCTCGGCGGGCGTGTCCTCGTCGGACAGCAGCCGCAGGATGCTCGAGGCGTCGTGGACGGTCAGCTGGTACCGCTCCAGCTCGAGGGCGCGTGTCGCGGTGACGGCGTCCTCGCGGGACTGGTCGGCGTCCACCGCGAGCCCGCGCAGGTAGTGGGCCAGCAGCGCCACGACCAGCGCGTACCCGGGGATCGTCAGGGCGTTGCTGATGCTGGTCTCCCACGACGTGGTGTTCGCGGTGAGGGTCCAGGTCAGGTACCAGCCGCCGAGCGCCGCGCCGTGGCCCACCGCCAGCACGGGCGGCAGCCAGGTGGCTGCCAGCGCGGCCACGTTGATGGCGAAGCCCGAGGCCCACGCCTCCCAGGTGCCGACGACGAAGAGGTCGGGCAGCAGCAGGTTCATCGCGGGAACGGCGACCCAGGCGAGCACGATGTCGGGCACGTGCCAGGCGCCGGGGCGCACCGACCCGGTCACGAGGCACTGCCCGATCAGCAGCAGGGAGACCGCGACGACACAGACCGTCAGCGTCAAGTACGCACCGCGATGGTCGGCGACCCCGGCACCCGAGGCCGCGGCGAGCAGGATCTGCGCGAGGACCACGGCGCGCATCATGGGCGCGACCAGCGCGATGCCGCGCTCGGCCCGGCGCGCGGACGACCTGGACGACGCCCCGCTGAGGGCCTCGGATCGACTGTCCACGCCTGACATCGTCGCAGACCTCCGTCAGTCCGTCCCGACACGGCCGCCCCACCCGTAACCTGATCCGGTGCGCCTCACGTCCCTCCACCGGTACCCCCTGAAGTCCGCCCGGGTCGAGGACGTGTCGGCGGCCGAGGTCGAACCGTGGGGGCTCGTCGGCGACCGACGCTGGATGGTGGTGGACGAGGCCGGCCACTTCATCTCCGCCCGCGAGTCCCATCGGCTGCTGACGGTGCACCCGCGCCTCACCGACGGCGGCCTGCACCTCAGTGCGCCGGGCGCCGCGTCGATCGAGGTCGCCCGTCCCGACCCCGCCCGCCAGGTGCCCGTGCGGCTCTGGAAGTCCGAGTTCACCGCGGCCGAGGCCACCGACGCCTCGGCGTGGCTGAGCGAGCTGCTGGGCGGGTCGGTGCGACTGGTCCACCTCGACGACCCCACCCGCCGGGCGATCGACGGCTTCGCGCGGCCCGAGGACCGGGTCAGCCTCGCCGACGGCTATCCGCTGCTGGTGGCGACCGAGGTGTCGCTCGCGGCCCTCAACGCGTCGATCGAGGAGGGCGGGGGCGAGCCGATCGCCATGGAGCGCATGCGGCCGAACCTCGTCGTCGACGGCGAGCTGCCGTGGGCCGAGGACGACTGGCGCCGGCTCCGCGTCGGCGACGCGACGTTCCGCGCCGTGAAGGGGTGCGCGCGCTGCGTCATCACCACCCTCGATGCCGACCACGTCTCGGGCGCGGTGGCCGGCGGCAAGGAGCCGCTGCGCACCCTCGCCCGGACCCGGCGGTTCGGCAAGAAGGCGTGGTTCGCGGTCAACCTCATCCCCGACACCCCGGGCGCCACCGTCCGCGTCGGCGACCAGGTCGAGATCCTCGAGGCCGCACCCCCCGGCGGCGGCCCCCTCGGCGCCTAGGTCCGCGCCCTCCTTCCCGCCTCCGGCGGGCGAGATGTGTAGCGGTATCCACCTTTTTTCCGGTGGATCCGGCTGAAAAGGGTGGACAGCGCTACACATCTGGCGCTGGAGACAGCGTCGCGCGGGTCAGGCGCCCAGCAGGTGGTCCACCCAGCGCGGGACGACCTCGGTGGCCGGGCCCGCGTACGTGGTGTGGAAGTCGCCGTTCGGCGTGGGGACGAGGTTGAGCTCGACCGTGGTGGCCCCGGCCGCGTGGGCGTAGTCGACGAACCCGGCCGCGGGGTAGACCACGCCGGAGGTGCCGATCGCGGCGAACACGTCGACCTCGCTGAGCGCCTCGTGGATCTCGTCCATGCCGTGCGGGTACTCGCCGAACCAGACGATGTCGGGCCGCAGCGCGCGGCGACGGTTGCAGGCGGGGCAGCGCGGCTCGTCGGCCAGCGCGCCCTCCCACTCGTGCCGCGCCTCGCACTTCTGGCAGCGCACCCGACGCAGCTCGCCGTGCATGTGCAGCACGCGGCGCGAGCCGCCGCGCTCGTGCAGGTCGTCGACGTTCTGGGTCACCAGCAGGAGGTCGTCGCCGAGCGCCTGCTCCAGTCGGGCCAAGGCCGCGTGCGCGGCGTTCGGACGCACGCGGGCCAGCGATGCACGGCGCTCGTCGTAGAAGCGCTGGACGAGGGTGCGGTCACGACGGAACGCCTGCGGGGTGGCGACGTCCTCGGGGTGGTGGCCCTCCCAGAGCCCGTCGGCGTCGCGGAAGGTGGCCAGGCCGCTCTCCGCGGAGATCCCGGCGCCGGTCAGCACGACGACCTTCACGCCTTGCCTCCTCGCAGGGCGTCGCCGAGCTCGCGCACGGCCGTGGGCGGGCCGGCGACCGACCAGACCAGCCCGTGGGCGTCGATGCGCTCGGCCGCACCGCCGAGGCCGGCGACGAGTGCCGTTCCGGGCAGCCAGTCCCAGTCGGGGGTGCTGTGCTGGAACCAGCAGCCGAGGCGCCCGGTGGCCACGCCGACGAGGTCCATCGAGCCCGAGCCGAGCATCCGGATCGTGGCGGGCAGGGCGGCGGCGCGGACCCAGGCGTCGAAGCCGGCGCCGCTGCCGATGAAGCCGGGGTGGGCGTAGGTCGCGGCGCCGAGCCCGGCCAGCGGCTCGTCGGCGATCGGGGGCAGCGGCTCGCCGTTGCGCGTGGTGGGCACGCCTGGACCGCCGACCAGCACGGTGCCGGAGGCGTGGTGCGCGACCGCGCCCAGCAGGACGTCGTCGCCCTCGGCCAGCGCGATCGCCGAGCACCAGTAGTCCGACCCGGTCGCGAAGTTGTAGGTGCCGTCGACCGGGTCGATCACCCAGCGCCGGCCCGAGGTGCCCTCGCGCGAGGTGCCCTCCTCCCCCAGCAGGCCGTCGTCGGGGCGCTCGCGGTCGAGGCGGGCGACGACGAGGGCCTCGGCGGCGAGGTCGGCCTCGGTCACGAGATCGGAGACGTTGGTCTTGGCGCGGGTGGCGAGGTCGCCGGTGGCGCGGATCGATGCGGCGAGCGCCGCGGCCTCCACGACGAGGTCACGGGCCAGGGTCACGTCGTCGGCGGTCACGGTCACACCTCCACCGTAGGAGGTCG
>JBEVDF010000076.1:0-5812 GCA_040514145.1 Aeromicrobium sp. | reverse complement strand
CGCTGCTCCTTGCTGGGGAAGACCGAGGTGCGCCAGGTCTGGGAGCCGACGGTCACCTCGACCTTGACCGAGCCGAAGCCGGCGCGCACCGGCGTGCGGTCGTCGATGTCGTCCGCGACGTCCTCGGGCAGCGTGACGAAATGCCACGTGCCGTCCTCACGCCATCGCCACAGGGTCGCCTCGAACTCGTACACGGCACGAGCCTGCCCGACGAGCGGGTCAGAAGGCGAACAGGGCGATCGGATTGCTGGTCGGCTCCTCGGTGTCGGGGTCCTGCTCGACCGTCACGCCGGCAGCGGACGCCGTGAGGGCGTCGCCCTCGAGCAGGACGGTGTTGTCCGGACCCTCGGGCATCGTCGCGGCCTTCACCATCTCGTCGCCCTGCTGGAGCCAGACCACGTAGGAGTGACCCTGGGGCGCCGCGGGCATGTCGTGCGTGACGATCACCGCGCGCTTCTCCGCCGGCGAGCGCACCACGGTGGCACTGGCGCCGTCGTCGAACGTCTGCGTGACGCGCTGCGCACGCGGATCCTTCAGCACGCGGTCGGTCGCCGTGAGGACCTGCGAGGGCTCGTCGTTCCACGGCTGGGTGACCGCGACGCCCACGCCGGCGGCCAGGACCACGGCGGATGCGGCGGCCACGAGGAGCATGCGCGGATCGAAGCGGAGGCGTCGAGGACGCTCGGGCGGGGGCGGGGGCAGCTGTCGCACCTCGCTGATCCCGGCGAGCACGGAGGCACGCAGGGCCGGGGGCGGCTCCTCCATGCTGAGCTCGGTGAGCGAGGCCGCCGTCTCGCGGAGGCTGGCCACCTCGGCCTGGCAGGCCTCGCAGCCGGCCAGGTGACGTTCGAAGCTCTCACGCTCGGCGTCGGTGACGGCGTCAAGAGCGTAGGCGCCGGACAGCGCGTGCACGTCGCTCATCTTTCTGCTCCCATCGCGTCACGAAGTCTGATCAGGCCGTCGCGGATGCGGGATTTCGCGGTGCCCACGGGCACATCCAGCATCGTGGCGACCTCGGTGTGTGTACATCCCCTGAAATAGGCCAGGTCGATGGCTTCTCTCTGGGTCTCGGTGAGGCCGGCCAGGGCCCGGCGGACGCGCTGGGCGTCCAGCCGGGCCTCGACCATCTCACTCGTCGAATCATGCGCCACCGCGACGTCCCGCAGGACGTGTTGCGTGTCGCGTGCCGTGGCGGCCTCCGCACTGCGGATCCGGTCCACCGCACGGCGGTGCGCGATCGTCATGAGCCAACTCAGGGCGGACCCGCGGTCGGGGTCGAACCGTGCTGCCTGCCGCCACACCTCGAGGTAGACCTCCTGCGTGACCTCTTCGCTCTGGGCGCGGTCACGCACGATCCGCCGGACGAGTCCGTGGATGCGTGCCGAGGTCTCGTCGTACAGCGTGGCGAACGCGGCCTCGTCGCCGCGTCCGCACCGCTTCAGGGTGTCGGCCAGCGCCTCGGGCGGCGACTCTTCGCCGCCCGAGGGCACTGCTCGCAGATGGTTCACCGGAGTTGTCCCGTTCAGTCGCAGGTCAGGGCATCAGGACGGAATCGATGACGTAGACCTTGGCGTTCGCCGTCTCGACGTTGCCACAGATGACGGCCGCCTCGCCCACGGTGAAGTCCTCACCGGAACCCTCCACGGTGATCGTGTCACCCGCGAGGGTCTCGTGCTCGCCGGCCACCTCGTCGGGAGCCAGCTGGCCCGCGACGACGTGGTGCGTCAGGACCTTGGTCAGCGCGTCCTTGTCGGCCAGCAGGGCGTCGAGGTCGGCGGCGGGGATCTTGGCGAACGCGTCGTCGGTCGGCGCGAACACGGTCAGGGCCTCGGCGCTGTTCAGCGTGTCCACGAGGTCGGCGGCGGTGACGGCCTTGACCAGCGTGGTGAGCAGCGGGTTGTTGGACGCGGCGGTCGCGACCGGGTCGTCGGCCATGCCCTCGGCGGAGCCCTCACCCTCGGTGGGGACGGCGGAGCAGCCGGCGCCGAACGGTCCGGTCATCTCCTCGGACATCGACTCGGACGCGGAGGGCGTCGTCGACTCGCTGCTGGAGTCGGCTTCACTGCTGCCACAGGCGGCCAGGCCGAAGCACATGACGACGGCGGCGGCTGCTGCTGCGGTACGACGGGGGAGCAAGCGGTTCATGATCGTGCCTCTCATTGGGTGACGAAGTTGTCAGTCATTCGGCGCCGCCGCCGATCCGGATGGGTCGATTCATGTGATCTGCACCACAATCTGCTGATAACCGCTGGAACCGTCGGGAAAAGGCTTGGCCCGATCTTCCGTCTGGTACTCGCCGTCGAGGTCCTGGGCGCGCACCGTGAGGGTGTGGCGGCCGGGCTCGGCGTCCCACAGCAGGTACCACTGGCGCCAGTAGTCGATGCCCCCGTCGGGGCCGAACTCCGCGGGCTGCCAGTCGCCGTCGTCGACCTTGACCTCCACGGCGCCCACGCCGCGTCCCTGCGCCCAGGCGACGCCCGCGACGACGATCCGGCCCGCACTGACGGGCCTCAGCGCCTCGGGCGTGTCGATGCGCGAGGAGATCTTGATCGGTCCGTCGATGGCCCAGTCGCGGTCGGTCCAGTAGGCCGACTTCTTCTCGTAGGTGGTGACCGTCAGCCGGGTGAGCCACTTGGTGGCGCCGACGTAGCCGTACAGCCCGGGGGTCACGAGGCGCGCCGGGAAGCCATGGTCGCGGGGGAGCGCCTCGCCGTTCATCGCGACCGCGACGATCATGTCCCGGCCGTCCTGTGCGGCGGTCAGGGGAGTGCTGATCGTGAAGCCGTCGACCGCCGTGCTCAGGATCTGGTCGGCGCCCGAGCGCACCCCGGCTCGGTCGAGCAGGTCGGACACGCGGACCCCGAGCCACCGCGCCCCGCCCACGTACGGGCCACCGACCTCGTTGGAGACGCAGGTCAAGGTGATGTCGCACTCGATGAGGGGGAGGGCGAGGAGCTCCTCGAAGGTCAGCTCGTACGGCCGGTCGACCATGCCGTCGATGCGCAGGGTCCACGTCTCGTGGTCGATGACCGGAGTCGTCAGGTTGATGTCCACCCGGTAGAAGTCGTCACGATCGGTGCGGAACGGCGTGACGCCGCGATACTGCGACTCGAGCCCGCGGGCGAGGGGAGGCAGGGGTCGGCGGGCCCGTGGGAAGACGATGTCGGTCACGTCGCGCGCCCTCACCATGAGCCACTGGCCCATCGAGCCGACGAACAGCGAGGCACCCACGATGACGCCGGTCCGGGCCAGCAGGCGGCGTCGCCCGGGGCCGTCGACGGGCTCGCCGGGTTCGCCGGGCTCGGGGGAGAGCCATCGCAGTGCGGTGAGGGCCACGACGCCGGTCACGACGGCAGGCAGCACGTCGACGGGGCGCGCCTCGGGCCTGGCCAGCGCGGCCCAGCCGGCGGCGGCCACGAGGACCAGGACCACGGCGGCGCCCGCGATCCAGGACCTGCGGGCGAGCAGTCCTCCGAGTGCCGCGAGCAGCAGGGTCACGACGAGCACGGATGCGAGCAGGACGGGCTTGTCGGCGGTGCCGAGCCGTTCGATCGCCGCCTGCTTGAGGGCCGTCGGCGTCCGGTCGATCACCGCGCTGCCGACGGAGAGCACGGGGGAGGCGGCCGGGGTGGTCAGGGCAGCGACGAGGTGCCCGGCCGCGAGCCCGGCGAGGGCGGCGGTCAGGCCGGCGACGATTCCCGGGACGGCGTCGTGGCGATTCATGGAGGGGGTTCGTAGCGGACGGTCGAACGGATGGGTTCGTGCGTCCGGGGACAACGGATCTTTCTACCTTAGGGCCGTCCCAGCGGCACCTGGGTACCACGTTCGGTCACCCTGCGGGCTTGAGGCGCGCTGCCGGCAGCCAGCCGGTGTGGACCACGCCATCGGGCGACGCCCACGTGCACAGGGCCTCCCAGCCCTTCACCACGGGACGCCACTCCACGAGCACGCCCGGATACACCGCGGGCGCGTGCTGCACGGTGGAGAGATTCACCCAGACGTGCTGGGGCCGGATACGCGGCGGGGGAGTCACGGCCGGAGGGTCCAGCGCCGACAAGCGGTCGCCGTACCTCCGGTTGTGGCCCATGGGACCACTGTAGAACGAGTGTTCGACGACCGGTTGATTCGGCCTGTCTCAACGGTCGATGTGACGAGCCCAGGCGAAGCAGAAGAGTCCGAACGCGACGAACCCGGCGCCGACGAGGCCGGTGGCGACGGAGCCGAACGGCTGGTCCAGCACGGTCCGAAGGGCCTCGTCGATGCCGCCCGACTTGTCGGGCTCGTGCGTGATCGCCGCGTAGCCGAAGAGCGCGGCGACACCCAGCAGCGCAACGCCCTTGGCGACGTACCCGATCTTCCCCAGCCAGACGTAGGCCGAGCCGACCCGGCCGCTCGCGCCCCCGGCGTCGATGTCCTTCAGGAACCGCTCGGTGAGGCCCTTGGTGATGAGATAGACGCCGGCGGCGGCGATCCCGAGGGCGACCAGTCCCACCAGCACCTGGCCACCCGGCAGGTCCATCAGCTTCGCGCTGAACGACGTCGTGCCGTCCTTCTGCGAGGAGCTCGACCCGGTGACGACCTTGAAGGCGGTGGCCGCGATGGCCCCGTAGAGGACGACCTTGCCCAGGCTGATCAGCCTCTTGCGCAGTCGCTTGGCGCCATCGTCGCGCCGGTGCCCGACGGCGGCCTCGATCGCCTGCCACACCGCGAGCATCACCATCCCGATGCCCACCGCCCAGACGATCGGCTCCCCGAACGGCTGCTGGGCGAGCTCCCGGACCGCGCCACTGCTGTCGGCCTGGCCTTCGCTCTCGCCGAACGCCAGTCGAATGGCGAGCCAGCCCATGACGAGGTGGACCACGCCGAACGCGACCAACCCCACCCGTGCCACCTGGTCCACCACGGGGTGGTCGTCGACCGCACGCGCAGCGGATCCAGCAGACCTCGTCGCCATGAGGCGAGCCTAGGACGATCACGCACGCGCCGCCCGTTCACCGCGGGCTCAGGGGAGCCCCTTCCGGCTTCGCCTCCCGCGTAATTGACATAATGTACATTATCGGACAACGGCGGAAGCGGGGAGCGAGCCGGAGGCAGCGACCTCCAGGATCGTCTCCAGCCCGTCCTCGTCGTCCCATTGCTCGCCGACTTCGTGCAAGCCGTACTGATCGAGCAAGGCGCGTGACGGAAGGTTGTCGGGACTCACCGTCGCGCGAACGACGTCGACCCGTGGATCGGCGTTCGCGATGCCGAGCAGGACCTCCAGGGCCGAACGTGCGTATCCACGCCGCCGCCGGGCCGGGTCGATGCGGTAGCCGATCTCGACCATGCCGCGGTGATCCGGCGCACCGTGGAACCCGGCGACGCCCACGACGTCACCCGACGGGGCGTCGACGATCAGGCGGGTGACCCATGGGTGGTCCTCCGGGGTGGCGATGAGCTGGGCGCTGCGGATCTCCCAGAGTCGGCGACACTCGGGCCCGAGGACGAACGGCGTGAGCGCCACGTCGCTGAGACGCTGAGCCGACTCGCTGTCTCCCGATCCCAGCGCATGCATCACCGACAACGGGATCCGTACGAGGCTCACCGCGCGCGGTTCGTCCCCGGAGCTCGTCCACGGCGTCTCGGTGCACGTCACCTCCCGCTCCATCCCTCGCCGGGGCGCGGCGTGGGCCGGTCGGCGATCGGCAGGCCGATGACGATGCTCTGCGGAGTCATGAGGTCTAGCGTGGCAGTTATGAGCAGTCGACTGGAAGCCCTCGTGATCGACGCGCACGACCCGGCGCGTCTTGCCACGTTCTGGAGCCAGATCCTC
>JBEVDF010000325.1:0-5630 GCA_040514145.1 Aeromicrobium sp. | reverse complement strand
CCGGTGAGGCGCTGGCGGCCGGCATCCGCGCGGCCGTGGGCGGCCGGTTCCCCGACCCGATGGACGTCGAGGGCCCGACCGCCACGATGCTCGTGCGCGCGCTGCCGCTGCAGGCGCCCGGCGGCGAGGCCGGGGCGCTGGTGCTGCTGCGCGACGTGACCGACCTGCGTCGCCGCGACCGCGAGCTGGTCACCAAGGAAGCCACCATCCGTGAGATCCACCACCGGGTGAAGAACAACCTGCAGACCGTGGCGGCGCTGCTGCGGCTGCAGAGCCGCCGGATGGAGATCCCCGCGGCGCGCGAGGCCCTGCAGGAGGCCGAGCGGCGGGTGGGGTCGATCGCGCTGGTGCACGAGACGCTCAGTCAGTCCTTCGACGAGTCGGTCGAGTTCGACGCGATCGCGGACACGCTGCTGCGCACGGTGTTGGACGTGGGCGGGGGTGTGGTGAAGGCCGAGCGCGTCGGGTCCTTCGGACTCGTGCCCGCCGAGATCGCCACGCCGCTGGCGATGACCTTGACCGAGCTGGTGCAGAACGCGGCGGAGCACGCCTTCGGCCCGGAGGGCGGTCGGGTGATGCTCGCGGTGAACCGGATCCGCGGACGGATCCGGTTGCGCGTGAGCGACGACGGGCGAGGCCTGCCGGACGACTTCGATCCGACGCTCAGCCTCGGGCTGTCGATCGTGTCGACGTTGGTGCGGGGGGAGCTGAAGGGCGAACTGGACTACGAGTCGATGCCATCGGGCGGCACCACCGTGACCATCGCGTTCGGGCTGTGAGCCCGATCAGGCGGTGCGGATGCGGGCGCGGGCGTTGCGGCGCTTCAGCGCGCGGCGCTCGTCCTCGCTGAGGCCACCCCACACGCCATGGTCCTGGCCGGACTCGAGGGCCCACTGCAGGCACTGATCGCGGACGTCGCAACGACGACACACGAGCTTGGCCTCTTCGACCTGAAGGATCGCCGGGCCCGTGTTGCCGATCGGGAAGAACAGTTCCGGATCTTCGTCCAAACAGGCCGAACGATGACGCCAATCCATACGGATGACTCCTTAAGCAGCTTACGTGGGGGAAACCGTGCACCGGGGCGCACGCTCGTCTAGTTTCGCAAGGTTCTCCACACTCCACAACCGCTGTGGACAGACTGATCCTGAGGGAAACGTCACATGTTCGTAACGTGGAAAATGCTTGCGTTCACGCCGCGTTAGCCTGAGACCGTGTCCGCCTCCCGCATCCCGCTCCTGGCCGCCTCCGTCGTCGTGGCCCTGCAGGGCCTGGTCTTCGTCGTCCTGGCCGTGCTCGACCTGGGCGGCCTCGTCCCCGGACGTGTCGCCGTCGGCGTCGGGATCGGCATTCTGCTGCTGCTGATGGGCGCCGGCCTGGTGGCCGCGGCGGTGGGCCTCGCCCGCGGCGCCCACGTCGCCCGCGGACCCGTCGTGGTCGCCCAGCTGATCGGCCTCGGGCTGGCGTGGTCGCTGCGCAGCCCGGACGAGAACACGGGCGACAACCGCGCGGTCGCGCTGGCGATCGCCGTGTCGGCCCTGGTCGTCCTCGGATGCCTGGCCTCCGGACCGGCCCGCAGGGCGCTGGCCGACGACCACGAGGTATGACCCGTGTGCGAGACTTGACGGTGGGGCACACCCCGTCCTCACCCGCGGATCGACACCGCACCCGGCAGCCGGATCGGCGCCGCCCGCACCTGTAGTCCCACGCTGCGCGAGGAACCATGTCCACCCAACTCGACCCGATCGATGACGACCTGCTCATGACGCTCACCGACCACGACGATCCCATTTTCGCGCTGCACCGCGGCGGCAAGATGGAAGTCGCCTCGACGGTACCCCTGGCCAACGCCGACGACCTGTCGATGGCCTACACGCCGGGCGTCGCGAAGGTCTGCGAGGCGATCGCGGCCGACCGTGAGATCGCCCACGAGTACACGTGGGTCGGAAACACCGTCGCCGTCATCACCGACGGCACCGCCGTCCTGGGCCTGGGTGACATCGGCCCCGCGGCCGCGATGCCGGTGATGGAGGGCAAGGCGATCCTGTTCAAGCAGTTCGGCGGCGTCGACGCCATCCCGATCGCGCTGGACACCACCGACACCGACGAGATCGTCGAGACGATCGTGCGGCTCGCCCCCACCTTCGGCGGCATCAACCTGGAGGACATCTCCAGCCCCCGCTGCTTCGAGATCGAGCGCCGCCTCATCGAGCGCCTCGACATCCCGGTCTTCCACGACGACCAGCACGGCACGGCCGTGGTGGTGCTCGCGGGCCTGTACAACGCGCTGCGCCTGACCGACCGTGAGCCCGACGAGATCAAGGTCGTCATCTCCGGCGCTGGCGCGGCGGGCGTGGCGATCACGAAGATCCTCCGCTCGGCCGGCGTGCGCAAGATCAGCGTCGTCGACCGCACCGGCGTCATCACGCCCGAGCGCGGCGACCTCAACGAGGTCAAGCAGTTCCTGGCCGAGGAGACCGCCGGCTGGGCCAAGCCCGGCTCGGTCGCGGACGCCCTCGACGGCTCCGACGTGTTCATCGGCGTCTCGGGTGGCACCGTGCCCGAGGAGGCCGTCGCCAAGATGGCGCCGAACGCGGTCATCTTCGCTCTGGCCAACCCGAACCCCGAGGTCCACCCCGATGTCGCGAACCGCCACGCGCGGATCGTGGCCACGGGTCGCTCGGACTTCCCGAACCAGCTCAACAACGTGCTGGTGTTCCCCGGGATCTTCCGCGGCGCACTCGACGTGCGGGCCACCGAGATCTCCGAGTCGATGAAGCTGGCCGCGGCCCGCGCCATCGCCGACCTGGTGCACGACGACGAGCTGAGCGAGACGTACATCATCCCGTCGCCGTTCGATCCCCGGGTGTCGCAGGCGGTCGCTCGCGCGGTCACCGACACCGCCCGGCGCGACGGCCTGGCGCGTCGCCCCTACTGATCGGCCGACCCTCGCGGGCGAGCGAGACTCGATCCGGTTAGGGTCGCACCCGTAGTTGCACGCCCCGACCCCAGGAGATCGCTCGTGTTCGCCGTCTACGCCGCCTCGATGGATCCGAAGAACCCGTTGGACGGACTGGTGGTCGGGGAGCGACCCGATCCCGTGGTGCCCGACGGCTGGACCACGGTCACGGTCAAGGCCGCCTCGATCAACCACCACGACGTGTGGAGCCTGCGCGGCGTCGGCCTGCGCGAGGAATCGCTGCCGATGATCCTGGGCTGCGACGCGGCCGGGTTCGACGAGGACGGCAACGAGGTCATCGTGCACGCCGTCATCAGCGACCCGGACTGGGTGGGTGACGAGACGCTCGATCCGCGCCGCTCCCTGCTGTCCGAGCGGCACCAGGGCACCTTCGCCGAGAAGGTCGCGGTGCCGCGGCGCAACGTGGTGCCCAAGCCCGCCGGGCTCTCGATGGCCGAGGCCGCGTGCCTGCCCACCGCGTGGCTGACCGCCTACCGGATGCTGTTCACCCAGGCCGACCTGAGCCCCGGCGACGCCGTGCTGGTGCAGGGCGCCGGGGGAGGCGTCGCCACCGCCGCCATCACGCTCGCGCGCGCAGCCGGCTTCCGTGTCTACGCGACGAGCCGCGACGAGGACAAGCGGCAGCGAGCGCTCGAGATCGGGGCGCACGAGGTGTTCGAGTCGGGCGCCCGGCTGCCGGTCAAGGTCGACGCCGTGATGGAGACCGTCGGCGCGGCCACGTGGTCGCACTCGATCCGCGCGATGCGCCCGGGCGGCACCCTCGTGATCTCCGGCGCCACCTCCGGTGACGCGCCCTCGCACGCCGAGCTGACCCGGATCTTCTTCCAGCAGATGCGCGTCCACGGCTCCACGATGGGCACGCGCGAGGAGCTGCGGCGCCTGGCCGAGTTCATGGCCGTCACGGGCACCAAGCCCCTCATCGACGCCGAGATGCCCATGCAGGACGCCGCGGACGGCCTGCAGCGCGTCATCGACGGCGACGTGTTCGGCAAGATCGTCCTCACCCGCTGAGACCACCGGACACCGGCAACGACGAAGGCCGCGCCCCGAGGGGCGCGGCCTTCGTCGTGCTCGGGATCAGTCCTCGTCGTCGTCGAGGCGGGCCAGCCAGGTGGCGAGCCGCTCGACGGGAACCTCGAACTCGGGGTTGAGGTCGACGAAGATCGAGAACTGCTCGGCCAGCCACGCGAAGGAGACCTCCTCCTCCCCGCGGCGGGCCGTCAGCTCCTCGATGCCCCGATCGGTGAAGTACATCGTCGGATCAGGCGAACGCGCGGTTCATCAGGTCCTTGAACTCGGCGACGTGCACCGAGTGCGAACCCACCGACGGAGCCGAGGACTCCGGACGCGTGACGTGGGTCATCGGCAGGCCGAGCGCATCGCGCAGGTACAGCGCGACGTGCGGCCACGGACCCTGGTTCTCGGGCTCGTCCTGGACCCAGCGGATCTCGCGGGCGTTCGGGTACTTCGCGATCTCCTCCTTGAGCTCGGCCAGCGGACGCGGGTAGAGCTGCTCGAGTCGAACGATCGCGGTGCGGGGGTCGTCGCCCTCGCGGGCCTTGCGATCGGTCATCAGGTCCCACGTGATCTTGCCCGAGCACAGGATGACCCGCTCGACGCGGTTCGGATCCACCGTGTCGTCACCGATCACCGGACGGAACGTGCCGGAGGTGAAGTCCTCCGGCTGGCTCGCGGCCAGCTTGTTGCGCAGCATCGACTTCGGCGTGAAGACGATGAGCGGACGGTGCTGCGACTGCAGGTTCTGCCGGCGCAGGAGGTGGAAGTACGACGCGGGGGTCGACGGCTGGGCGATCGTCATCTCGTCGTTGGCCGCCATCGTCAGGAAGCGCTCGATGCGGCCTGACGAGTGATCGGGGCCCTGGCCCTCGTACCCGTGCGGCAGCAGCAGGACGACACCGGACTTCTGGCCCCACTTGGTCTCGCCCGAGCTGATGTACTCGTCGATGACCGACTGGGCGCCGTTCACGAAGTCGCCGAACTGGGCCTCCCACATCGTGAGCGCCTCGGGACGGGCCACGGAGTAGCCGTACTCGAAGCCCAGCGCCGCGTACTCACTCAGCAGCGAGTCGTAGATGTAGAACGACGCCTGGTCCTCGCCCACGTGCTGCAGCGGGGTCCACTCGGCACCGTCCTTGCGGTCGATGATCGTGGCGAAGCGCGTGGTGAACGTGCCGCGGCGCGAGTCCTGGCCGACGAGGCGCACGGGGCGCCCGTCGAGCAGCAGCGAGCCCATGGCGATGATCTCGCCGGTGCCCCAGTCGATCGGGCCGGCGGTGATCGAGGCGGCGCGGCGCTGCAGCTGGGGCAGCACCTTCGGGTGCACCGTGAAGCCCTCGGGCACGTTCGTGTAGGCGTCGGAGACGGCCTTGAGCGTGTCGGGCGTGACCGCGGTGACCAGTTCCTCGTCGTACGGCTTCTCGGGGTAGTCGGGGGTACGCATGTAGTCCGAGCTGTGCTGGGCCTGCTTGACCTTCGCCAGGTTCTGCTCGAGCAGCTTCTGGTAGCCCTTCAGCGCCTCCTCGGCCTCCTCGAGCGTGATGTCGCCACGGCCGACGAGAGCCTCGGTGTACAGCTTGCGCACCGACTTCTTCTTCTCGATCGTGTCGTACATCAGCGGCTGCGTGAAGCT
>JBEVDF010000231.1:0-4301 GCA_040514145.1 Aeromicrobium sp. | reverse complement strand
GAGGTGTACTCGAACACCGGCGGTCAGGCATCGAAGGCGACGCCCCGTGGTGCGGTGGCCAAGTTCGCCGCCGTCGGCAAGAGCATCGCCAAGAAGGACCTCGGCGCCATCGCCCGGGCCTATGGCAACGTCTACGTGGCCCAGATCGCCATCGGGGCCAATGACATCCAGGCCACCAAGGCACTGGTGGAGGCTGCGGCCTGGCCGGGCCCCAGCCTCGTCATCGCCTATTCGACCTGCATCGCCCATGGCATCGACATGTCACAGTCGATGACCCACATGAAGGATGCGGTGCGGTCCGGGTACTGGCCGCTGTACCGGTTCTCGCCGTCCGACGCCGACCACGTCACGCCGTTCCACCTCGACTCCAAGACGCCGGCGATCCCGGTGGCGGAGTTCACGGCCACCGAGGCCCGCTTCGCCGCGCTGACGCGTGCCCATCCGGAACGGGCGCACGAGCTGGCGGTGTTGCTGCAGGCGGATGCCGACGAGCGCTGGCACTACTACTCCCAGCTCGCCACGATCGAGCGCGCCGTCCCGCACGTCCCGGCGGCGGATGTAGCGGACGTCGACGCCGCCGGAGGAGTTGACCCATGACGGACCTCACGACCCGCTACCTCGGCCTGGAGCTACGAACCCCGATCGTGGCGTCGGCGGGACCTGCGACGGGCGACGTCGAGACAGTGCGACGACTCGTCGCCGCGGGCGCCTCGGCCATCGTTCTGCCGTCGCTGTTCGAGGAGGAGCTCCTCCACGACGAGATTCAGCTCGAGCTCGCGCTCGAGGCTGGTTCCGAGCAGTTCGCCGAAGCGCTCGGCTACTTTCCCAACTCCGCGTCCGGCCGGATCACGTCGCCGATCGACCGTCACCTCGACCACCTCGACGCCGTCCGCGCCGCGGTCGACGTACCGGTCATCGCCAGCGTGAACGCCACGTCCTCGGGAAGCTGGATTCGCTACGCGAGCTTGCTGGCCGACGCCGGGGCTTCGGCGGTCGAGCTGAACGTGTACGACGTCGCCGCCGACGCGTCCCGGTCGGGCGCGCAGGTCGAGGAGGACCACGTCGCCCTCGTCGCCGACGTCTGCGCCACGATCAAGGTACCGGTGGCGGTGAAGCTGTCGCCGTACTACTCGTCGCTCGGGCACCTGGCCCGGTCGATCGCCGGCGCGGGCGCCGCCGGGTTGGTCTGCTTCAACCGCTTCTACCAGCCGGACCTCGACGTCGACACCCGGGAGGTGGTCCCGCGGGTCGAGCTGTCGTCGCCGTGGGAGCTGCGCCTCCCGCTACGCTGGATCGCCATACTCCGCCCGGTCGTGCCCGACCTGTCCCTGGCGGCCAGTTCGGGAATCACGTCCGGGCGTGACGTGGCCAAGGCCCTGCTCGTCGGCGCCGACGTGGCGATGATGACGTCGGCGGTGCTCCGCCACGGGCCCGAGCACCTCGCCCGCGTCGAGGCCGAGCTTCGTGCGTGGGCCGCAGAGCACGAGTACGAGTCTGTCGCCCAGCTGCGCGGAAGCGTGAGCCACGCCACCACCACGGACCCGTCGGTCTTCGAGCGGGCCAACTACGTACGCACCCTCCACTCCTGGGTCGGAGCCCCAGTGGTGGCGCCGAGGGCTCCGACCGCCGGCTGACCGCCACGCCGCAGAACTACAGACCTGTCCGTGGCGCGTAGGTTGAGGGCGTGCGTGTCGGCATCCACAACGTCCGCTTCGACTTCCCGGGCGCGCCGGAGACGATCGCCCGGACTCTGGCCGCCACGGCGCGAGCCGCCGAGGAGGTCGGCGTGGCGGGGTTCACGCTGATGGATCACTGGTTCCAGATGGATCAGATGGCTCCGGCCACGGACCCGATGCTGGAGGGGTACACGTCGCTCGGGTTCGTGGCCGGGCACACCGAGACCATGACCCTTAGCCTCCTCGTCACGGGAGTGACGTACCGCCATCCCGGCCTGTTGGCCAAGATCGTCACCACCCTCGACGTGCTGTCCGGTGGCCGCGCCCAGCTCGGCATCGGCGCCGCCTGGTACGAACGCGAGCACCAGGGTCTGGGCGTGCCCTATCCGCCGCTGGCCGAACGGTTCGAACGTCTCGAGGAGACGGTCCAGATCTGCCGGCAGATGTGGAGCGACGACGATGGCCCCTTCGAGGGTCGCCACTACCGGCTGGCCGAAACGATCTGCTCGCCCCGCCCCATCTCGCAGCCCCGCCCGCCGATCCTCATTGGCGGCAGCGGCGAACGGAAGACGCTGCGCCTGGTGGCGCGCTACGCCGACGCGTGCAACCTGTTCGCCTCGGACCCCCAACAGATCGCCCACAAGCTCGACGTTCTGATTCGCCACTGTGATGCGGAAGGGCGCGATCCGGCCACCGTCGACAAGACGATCCTGTACGTGCGCGACGCGCTCGGCGACGTCGACGCGTTCATCGCCGAGATGGCCGGGTACGCCCACCTCGGCGTCACCACCGTGGACCTGATCCCCACCGGCGACCCCGTGGCGTTCGTCGAACGGGTCGGCCAGGAGATCATCCCCCGCTTGGCCGGGCTCGAACCGGCACGGTGAGCGCGCCGGCGCGGTCAAGAAGACCTTGTACCGGCACTTGGCCGCCCGGGTCCTGATCGACGGCCACATCCCGACCGGTCGGCGCGTGCGGGGGTCGGTGCCGTGACGGCCGGGCCTGACTCGCCTGATTTCGTCCACCTATGAGCGCGGGTCTCGTGCTCGCCATCGCGATGGCGCTGGCGTTCGCGTTCACCAACGGAGTGCACGACGCGGCCAACGCGATCGCCACGTTGGTCGCGACGAGAGCGGCGCGCCCGGGCAGTGCTGTCGTGCTCGCCACGGTCGGGAACGTGCTGGGCCCGCTCCTGCTGGGCACGGCCGTGGCCAACACGATCGCCGGCATCGTCACCGTTCCCGCGAACCAGGTGATCGCCGTCTTGGGCGCCGCTCTGACCGGTGCCGTCGCCTGGAACGCCATCACCTGGTGGCGCGGCCTGCCGTCGAGCTCGGGCCACGCGCTGCTCGGCGGGCTCGTCGGTCCCGCACTCGCGGAGGGAGGGACCGACGCGGTGAACTGGGGCGGGTTCGACGGTATCCATCCCGTCGGGGTACTCGGAGTCACGGCCGTCCTCACGATCGCCCCTGTCCTCGGGTTCATCGCGGGTCTCGTCGTGGACCGTGGCGCGCGGCGCGCGGCACGACGCGCGACACGGCGTCTGCGAGGTCCGGTGCGGGCAGGCCAGTGGATCATGTCAGAGGGCCTCGCCCTCACACACGGCGCCAACGACGCGCAGAAGACCGTCGGCGTGGTCGCGCTCCTGCTCGTCGCGGGCGGTGAGCTCCAACACCTCGAGTCCCCGACCTGGGTCGAGCTGGCATGCGGTGTCGCGCTGACCGCGGGGACCGCGCTCGGGGGCTGGCCGATCGTGAGGACGCTCGGTCGGCGTATCACACTGATCCGCCCCATCGACGCGCTCGCCAGCCAGGCCGGCTCCACCGCCGTGCTTCTCGGGGCATCCGTCATCGGAGCCCCGGTGAGCACCACCCAGATCGTTGCGTCGTCGGTCGTGGGTGTGGGCGGGGGGCGCCGACGCTGGCACCACGTACGGTGGCGCGTCGTGCGCACCATGCTGCTGGCCTGGCTGGTGACCGTCCCCGCGGCCGGCCTGTTCGGCGTTGTCGCCCTGGTGCCCTGGAGGTGGCTCACGTGAGCGCGAAGCACTGGTTCCTCCCCGAGAGCCCAGACCTCCCCGGTATGCTCCGCCAGCAAGCGGTAATCACGGTCGAGGGGATGGACGCGCTCACGGCCTGGTCGGCCGGCGACGCCGCAGCGGCCGCCGCTGTGCGCGACTGTGAGCACCGCGCTGACGACGCGAAGCGCCAGCTCTGGGAGGCCCTCCGCGAAGCCTTTTCGCCGCCGCTCGACGCCGAGGACCTGTACACGCTCTCGGCCGATCTGGACGAGGTGCTCAACGCGGCGAAGGATCTCACCCGCGAGATGGACCTCATGAACATGGCGCCCGACCCACCCACCCACGAGATGGTGACCCTCTTGGCCGAAGCAGTCCGGCACCTGGCCAGCGCGTTCGAGAGCCTCGCCGGCGATGGTGACGCGACTGAACGGGCCGACGCCGCCATCAAGAGCCAGAGACGGGTCGAGCGCGCGTACCGCAGCGCGATGTCGGCGCTGCTCCAGGTCACGGATCTCAGTGAGGTGATGGGCCGCCGCGAGGTGTACCGGCGCCTGTCCCGCATCGGCGACCTCGTCCACGCCGTGGCTGAACGGGTCTGGTACGCC
>JBEVDF010000166.1:0-10130 GCA_040514145.1 Aeromicrobium sp. | reverse complement strand
CGCGAAGGGTGCCTGGGACACCCTCGACCCCGTCGCACGTCACGTCGTGTCAGGGCTCGGGCTGCGCGGCCAGAACGGCCCGACGTTCAAGGCGAACGGGTCCGTCAGCTCAGGCAGGAAGCTGAACGCCGTGAAGTCGGCCATCCCCGGCGTCACCAAGGCGTGGGACACCACCACCGGTGCGACCGTCCCCGCCCACCGCGAGTGGACGTGGCGCGTGCTGTTCGTCATCGCCGTCGCGGCCGTCGTCGTCGGGACGTTCCTCGGCCTCACCGGGCTCTACCTGATTCCGTTCGCCGCGTTCGCCGTCGGCTCGGTCGGGGTCCTGATGCCCGGGGCGGGGTCCCGCCGCACCGCCCGGGGCCGCGACCTCTGGTCGCGCGCCGGCGGATTCGAGCGCTTCCTCAGCACCGACGCCTCGCAGGACCGCTTCGACTTCAGCGAACGCGAGGACCTGTACACGGCGTACATCCCCTACGCCGTCGCCTTCGGGGTCGCCGACCGGTGGGCCCGCAAGTACCAGGTCGCGACGGGGCAGGCCGCGCCCCTGCCGGTCTGGTACGCCGTGGGCGGCGGCCATCACGACCGCTCGGGGAGCGCTCTCGGCGGTGACCCCTTCAGCGATTTCGAGCGCGCGGTCTCCAGCTCGATCAGCGCCTACGCCGCCAGCCAGTCGACGTCCTCGTCCGGAAGCGGCAGCAGTGGTGGCGGCAGTGGCGGCGGTGGCGGGTTCAGCGGAGGCGGCGGTGGCGGGGGTGGCGGCGGCTCGTGGTGATCGCCACGTTGACCGCCGGGCCCCCGTGGCGCGCCAGTAGAGTCTCGAGCAGTTCCCGACCCCGGAGGTACCCGTGCTGATCTGGATCATCGTCGCGATCGCCGTCGCCCTCGTGCTGTTCGGGGTCGTGGCGTTCAACCGCCTGCGCACCGCCGACATCGGCGCCCAGGAGGCGCTCGGCGGCATCGACGTGCAGCTCACCCGGCGGGCCGACCTCATCCCGAACCTGGTCAACGCGGTCAAGGGGTACGCCGCGCACGAGCGCGGTGTCTTCGAGGAGGTCACCGCGGCCCGTGCCGGCGTGCAGCAGGCGGCGGGCTCCGGCTCGGTCGAGCAGCGCGCCACGGCGGAGGCCCGGCTGGATCGCGCGCTCGTCGACGTGATGGCAGTCGCCGAGGCCTACCCCGACCTCAAGGCCTCGGCGAACTTCCAGCAGCTGCAGACCGAGCTGAGCGACACCGAGAACAAGCTGTCGTTCGCGCGGCAGTACTACAACGACGCCGTCCGCGCCCTCAACGAGCTGGTGCGCACGATCCCGTGGATGTTCTTCGCCGGCCTCGCCGGCGTCAAGGAGCGGACCTTCTACGACGCCCCGGCCGGCCAGGAGACCCCGCCCACCGTGCAGTTCTGAGGTCACACCCCCGACGGGAGGTCAGACCACGCGGGTCATCCAGCCGTGGCGGTCCTCGGCCCGGCCGTACTGGATGTCGACGAGCGCGCCACGGATGTCGGCGGTCACCTTGCCCGACTCGCCCTCGGCGCTGACGACCTCGCCGCCGTCCCACTTGAGCTTGCCGACCGGGGTGACCACGGCGGCCGTGCCGCACGCGAAGACCTCGGAGATCGTGCCGTCGGCCACGCCGTCGCGCCAGTCGTCGATCGAGACCTTGCGCTCGATCACGTCGTGGCCCAGGTCGCGGGCGATGGCCATGATCGAGTCGCGCGTGATCCCCTCGAGGATCGAGCCGCTCAGCTCGGGCGTGACGATCGAGCCGTCGGAGTGGACGAAGTAGAGGTTCATCCCGCCCAGCTCCTCGACCCAGCGGTGCTCCACCGAGTCCAGGAACGCCACCTGCGCACAGCCGTGCGCGGACGCCTCCTGCTGCGGGAGCAGGCTGGCCGCGTAGTTGCCGCCGCACTTGGCCGCACCCGTGCCACCGGCTCCGGCGCGGCTGTACTCACTGGACAGCCAGATGTCGACCGGCTTCACGCCCTCGGCGAAGTAGGCGCCGGCCGGCGAGGCGATCACCGAGTAGGTGACGTGCTGGCTGGGGCGGACGCCGAGGAAGACCTCGGAGGCGAACATGAACGGCCGCAGGTAGAGGCTGCGCTCCTCGCCCGTGGGCACCCACTCGCGATCGGTCTCGATGAGCGCCTTCACCGAACCGGTGAACCACTCGGTGGGCAGCTGCGGCAGCGCGAGGCGATGCGCCGACCGCTGCATGCGAGCCGCGTTCGCCTCGGGGCGGAAGAGCCACACCGAGCCGTCGGCGTGGGCGTAGGCCTTCAGCCCTTCGAAGATCTCCTGCGCGTAGTGCAGGACGGCCGTCGCCGGGTCGAGGGACAGCGGGCCGTACGGCACGACGCGGGCGTCGTGCCAGTCCTGCTCGGGAGTCCACTCGGCCAGGAACATGTGGTCGGTGAAGTAGTTGCCGAAGCCGGGATCGGCGAGGATCCCGTCGCGCTCGGCGGTGCTGCGCGCGTTCGCGTTGGTCTCGATCCGGGGGGTGAACGCGGGGGTGGTCATGGCGGACACGATAGTCCTTTCAGGGGTGGAGGGAATGGTCGTCAGGCGACCGATACCGCTCCGGCCACGCGCGACGCGATGGCCTCCCCCACCTCCTGCGTGGACCGCGGCTGACCGTCACGAGCGGCGATGTCGGCCTCGACGGCCTCGGTGATCTGCTGCGCCTGCTCGGCGTGGCCGAGGTGCTCCAGCAGCAGGCCGGCCGACAGGATCGCGGCGGTCGGATCGGCCTTGGACTGGCCCGCGATGTCGGGCGCCGAGCCGTGGACGGGCTCGAACATGCTGGGCGCCGTGCGGTCGGGGTTGACGTTGCCGCTGGCGGCCAGGCCGATGCCACCGGTGATGGCCGCGGCCAGGTCGGTGAGGATGTCGCCGAACAGGTTGTCGGTGACGATCACGTCGAAGCGCGCCGGGTCGGTCGCCAGGAAGATCGTGGCGGCGTCGACGTGCAGGTAGTCCACCGTGACGTCGGGGAACTCGGCGGCGACGGCGTCGACCGTGCGGCTCCACAGGTGGCCCGCGTGGACGAGCACGTTGTTCTTGTGCACGAGCGTGAGCTTGCGGCGGGGGCGCGCCTGGGCCCGGGCGAAGGCGTCGCGGACGACGCGCTCGACACCGAACGCGGTGTTGAGGCTGACCTCGGTGGCGACCTCCTGGGGCGTGCCGACGCGGATCGCGCCGCCGTTGCCCACGTACGGACCCTCGGTGCCCTCGCGGACGACGACGAAGTCGATGTCGCCCGGATCGGCCAGCGGGGTCGGGACGCCGGGGAACAGCTTCGACGGCCGCAGGTTCACGTAGTGGTCCAGCTCGAACCGCAGCCGCAGCAGCAGGCCGCGCTCCAGCACGCCCGACGGGACCGAGGGGTCGCCGACGGCGCCGAGCAGGATCGCGTCGTGCCCGCGGATCTCCTCGAGCACGGTGTCCGGCAGGGTCTCGCCGGTGGCGTGCCACCGGCGGGCGCCGAGGTCGTACGCCGTGCGCTCGAACGAGAGTCCGGCGCCGTGCGCGACGACGTCGAGAACCTTGAGGGCCTGGTCGGTGACCTCGGGGCCGATGCCGTCACCGGCAACGACCGCGAGCGAGTAGGAGCTGGTCATGGGTCCCATCCTAGAACGGTCGATCTCAGATACTGAAACTCGGGTCTCGCGATCCGGTCGTCAGTTGTCCTCGGGCGTCCCGTCGAATTCAGCCTCGTCGCGCAGGTGGGCGGGTCCCCATTCGATGGCGATGGTCGGGTCGAACATGAGTGCTCCTCTGAAGTGGCAGTGGTGGTCGGTGCGGGATCCGACGGGACCGACGACCCTGCGGGGCCACGTGCTGCGACGGGTGACGTCGATCAGCGTTTCAGAGGAGGAGAACCAGGTCCTGGTCCAGAACATCTGCTGCAGAGTCGTCGAGCCAACGCCGAAACTCCGCGGCAGGTGTGGCCCTAGGAGGTCCTGCCGCGGCAAGCGATGATTACGAGCTGCTTCCGCATGGCCGCGAGTGTACACGGGGACTTGGGCCGCTGTCAGGGGGGCCGAAAGGTCTCAGCGACTGATCGTTCCGGCCGGGGAGGCGATGACGTGGAACACTGGCCCCATGAGCGCACCGGCAGAGGTACCCGATCTGGTCGCGCGCGCCCTGGACCTGTCCCGGCGGCGCGGCTTCATCACCTCGACCCGCAGCGAGACCGGCCGGTTGCTCGCGACTCTGGCCGCCACGCGCCACGGCACCCTTGCCGAGCTCGGCACCGGCTGCGGCGTCGGCTCGGCCTGGCTCTCCAGCGGCGCCCCCAAGGGAGCGCACATCGTCACCGCCGAGCTCGATCCGGGCCTGGCCGGGGACGTGCAGGGCATCTTCCACGACGCCGCGAACGTCGAGGTCACGTGCGGCGACTGGACCGTGCTGGAGCAGTACGCCCCGTTCTCGCTGCTGTTCGTCGACGTGCGCGACGTGATGGCCAGCATCGACGTGCTGGCCGACCTGCTCGAGCCCGGCGGCATCGCGGTGCTCGACGACTTCGCCCCCTCGCCGTTCTGGCCGCCGATCGTCGACGGGCAGGTCGACACCGTGCGCGAGCAGTGGCTCACCGACGAGCGCTTCGCCGCCGTCGAGATGCTGATCGATCCCGACGCCAGCCTGATCATCGCCACGCGTCGCTGAACATCGCGACGCGACGCCTGACCCCTTCCCTCGCCTAGTCTCGGCCCAAGCGGGTCTCCGAGACCCCGACGGAAGGAACGCGTCATGTCCGATCCGACTCCTACGCACATCCACACCCCGAACCACAAGGGCGTCCGCACCGTCGGGCTGCTCTCGATCATCGCCGGCATCGTGCTGATCGTCGCCGGGGCCGCCACCTGGTGGCTGGTGACCGACCAGCTCGATGCCCAGAACATCACCGTGTCCGAGGACGCCGAATGGTTCGGCGGCGATCAGGTCAACGGCCCGCTCACCGCGTACTCCCAGGCGCAGGTCATCGACAAGCACGCCCTCGAGGCCACGGACGGCAAGACCTACGCCGAGCTCGAGCAGGACGACCCGCTGCGCGAGACCGCGATGAACGCGTCCTTCCTGCGTGCATCGCTGTTCACCTCGGTCGTGGCCTACGGCGTGGCGCTGTTCGCCGCCGGGATGGGCCTGATGTGGATCCTGATGGGCTGGTCGCTGCGCAAGCTGGCGACCTGACCGCGGGTCACGCCGCGGCCGGCTCGGCGGCCGCGGCTCCGCCTTCCTCGAACCAGGGCAGGAAGACCTGCACCAGCGGCCCGATCGCGAGGGCGTAGAGCACCGTCCCGACGCCCACGGTGCCGCCGAGCGCGAAGCCGGTGACCAGCACCGTGACCTCCAGGCCGGTGCGCACGAGGCGCACGCTCGCGCCCGTGCGGCGGACGATCCCGGTCCACAGCCCGTCGCGCGGACCCGGGCCCAGTCCGGCGCCGACGTACATCGCGCCGGCCAGGCCGTTGCCCACGATGCCGACCAGGAGCATCGCCGTACCCGTCGCGAGACCGGAGGCCTCGGGAAGCATCGCCAAGGTGACGTCGGCGGCGATCCCGATCACCAGGACGTTCGCCACCGTTCCGATGCCGGGCTTCTGCCGCAACGGGATCCAGGCGAGCAGCACCAGAGCGCCGACCAGGATCACGACCTGTCCGAACGTGAGGTCGACGTGGTGTGTCACGCCCTCGTGGAAGACGTCCCACGGGTCGAGGCCGAGCCCCGCGCGCACCATCAGGGCCATGGTCGCGCCGTAGAGCCACAGGCCCACCATCAACTGCACGAGCCGGCGCGTCATCGACGCTCCCCGGCGGGGCGGGCGATCGGCGCGGTCGGGACGCGGCGCAGGCCGTCGCGACGAACGGTCAGGACGGTGGCGACGGAGCCCCACACGGCGAGGACGGCTAGACAGATCCACAAGAGCACCCTCTCACTGTGCGCCTGATTGGACTTCATTTCCATGGCCAATTCTGCGAAAGTGGCCTCATGGCCCCCGCACCCTCCCTCTCCGCGCGCCGCCTCGCCTCGATGCTCGGCCCCTCCGAGCCCGGCTCGGGGCCCGCGTACCGCCGGCTCGCCACCCAGATCCGTGGCGCTGTGATGGATGGGCGCATCCCGACCGGGACGACCCTGCCCAGCGAGCGGTCGCTCGCGGAGGCGACCGGCCTGAGCCGCACGACCACCACCCGGGCCTACGAGGTACTGCGCGACAGCCGTCTCGTCCGCACCCGCCAGGGCTCGGGCACCACGGTCGAGCTCCCGGTCGGGGCCGCGGGCTCGACCAGCATGCTCGCACGCTCGCCGCGTGAGGACGGGATCGCCCTCACGGCCGCGGCCCCCGAGGCCCCCGAGGGCTTCGCCGCCCTCATCCAGCGGGCGATGACGAGCCTGCCTGCACTGCTGGCCACCGACGGCTACCTGCCCGACGGCCTGCCGGTGCTGCGGGAGAGGCTCGCCGCGCGGTACACGCGTCACGGGCTGCCCACCGACCCCGACCAGATCGTGGTGACGACCGGTGCCCAGGGCGCCCTGTCGCTGCTGGTCTCGGTGCTCGTGCGACCCCGGGACCGGGTCCTCGTGGAGGGTTGCGGCTACCCACACTCGTTCGACCTGATCACGCGCGAGGGCGGGCGCTTGCTGCCCCTCCCGGCCGGGACGGACGACCCGTGGCCCGTCGAGGAGGTCGCGCGTCTCGCGCCCGCCGCCTCGCTGGCGCTGCTCGTGGTGGACTTCCACAATCCGACCGGCGCGCTCATGCCGTCGGCCACGCGCCGTGAGGTCGCCGGAGTCCTCCGGCGCGCCGGCGTCACCACGATCGTCGACGAGACCCTGCGCGACGTGAACCTCGGCGACACTCCCCTGCCCGAGCACTACGCCGTGCACGATCCCGGCGCCGTCCTCGTCGGATCGGCGGCCAAGTCCCTGTGGGGCGGCCTGCGCATCGGCTGGATCCGCGCGCCGAGGAGCCTGGCGACCCGGCTCGTGCAGGCGCGTCTGCACCGTGACCTCGGCACGGCCGCGCTGGATCAGCTCGTCATGGCCACGGCGCTGGAGGACGGCGATCTCGACCTGGCACCCCTGGCGGCCGAGCTGCGCCTTCGGCGCGACACCCTGCTGTCCGCCGTGGCGAGCCGGCTGCCCGACTGGTCGATGACCCGCCCGGACGGCGGCCTCTCGTGCTGGGCGACCCTGCCGGCCCCGCTCAGCTCGACCCTCGTCGCCGTCGCCGAGGAGGAGGGCCTGACCCTCACGCCCGGGCCCCGGTTCTTCGCCACCACCCCCGCGGCCGGCGAGCGCCGCCTGCGGCTGCCGTACACCCTCGAGCCCGACCGACTCGAGGAGGCCGTCGAGCGCCTGGCGCGCGCCTGGGACCGGGTCACGAGCGGCCAGTCGGGCATCGCCCGCGACCCCGACGCGGTCGACCTCATCGCCTGAGCAGCGCCTCCGTCGTGTTGCGGGGTCCCGGACGACCGCGCAAAGTGCTGTGCAGGCCATCGCCCCGCCGGGGCACGATCCGCGGAGGAGCAGCGCATGGATGTCCTGAGGAAGAAGAGCGTCGACGACGTCATCCACCAGAACGACGAGACGCCCGAGGGCGAGGCCCACGAGCACGGCAAGCTCAAGAAGCACCTCGGGCCGATCGACCTCATCGGCTTCGGGATCGGCATCGTCATCGGCACGGGCATCTTCACGCTCACGGGCCTGCAGGCGAAGGAGAACGCCGGCCCCGCCGTGATGATCTCGTTCCTGATCGCCGGGTTCGTCGCCCTCCTGGCCGCGCTCTGCTACGCCGAGCTGGCGTCCGCGGTGCCGACGGCCGGCAGCTCCTACACCTACAGCTACACGACGATCGGCGAGATCTTCGCCTGGATCATCGCCTGGGACCTCATCCTCGAGTTCGCCCTCGGAGCGGCCGTCGTCGCGCGCGGCTGGTCGGGTTACGTCGCCGGCGTCTTCGACCTACCGGAGAAGTGGTTCGCCGAGGAGGGCTCCGTCGTGAACGTCGGGGCGATCCTCATCGTCCTGGTGCTGGGCTGGGTCGCCATGCGCGGCATCCGCGAGTCGGCCTGGGTGACCAACGGCCTCGTGGTCATCAAGGTCCTGGTCTGCCTCTTCGTCATCGCGGTGGGCGCGTTCTACGTCACCACCGGCAACCTCGTGCCCTTCATCCCGGAGTCGCAGCCTCCCGCGGGCGGCGAATCCTCCAGCAGCCTGCACGCGCCGCTGTGGCAGTTCGTCTCGGGCGTCGAGCCGGCCACGTTCGGCATCACCGGCATCTTCGTGGCCGCGGCCGTGGTGTTCTTCGCCTACTCGGGCTTCGAGGCCGTGGCCAACCTCGGCGAGGAGACCCGCAAGCCCGAGCGCGACATGCCGCTGGGCCTGCTCGGCACCCTCGGCATCTGCACGGTCCTCTACGTGGGCGTGTGCGTGGTCATCACCGGGATGGTGCACTACTCGGACCTGTCCGAGGGTGACGCGGTGGCCGACGTCTTCGATCAGGTGGGCCTGGAGTGGGCCGGCATCCTCATCGGCGTCGCCGCGATCGCCGGCCTGACCTCGGTGATCCTGGTCGATCTGGTCGCGATGCCGCGCATCGGCTTCGCGCTGGCGCGCGACGGCCTGCTGCCCGACGTCTTCCGCCGGATCCACCCCACGTGGGGCACTCCGGTGCTGATGACCGGCCTGACGGTGGTGGCCGTGGCCCTGCTCGCGGGCTTCGTCCCGATCTCGGTCCTGGCCGAGATGGTGAGCATCGGCACCCTGTTCGCGTTCGTCGTGGTGGCGATCGCCGTCATCGTCCTTCGACGCACCCAGCCCGACATGAAGCGCCCGTTCCGCACGCCGTGGGTGCCGATCCTGCCGGTCGTCACGGTGGCCTCGTGCATCGGCCTGATGGCCAGCCTCAAGGTGGACACGTGGCTGCGGTTCATCGTCTGGCTGGCCCTCGGCTTCGTCGTCTACTTCGCCTACGGCTACCGGCACTCGCGCCTGAACCGCACGCCCGCGAAGGACGCCGCGTGAGCGTCGTCGTCGGGTTCGGCAGCGACACCCGCAGCCTCGCCGCTCTGGACCTGGCCGCCGAGTTCGCCCGGACCACGGGCGACGAGCTCGTCATCACGAGCGTCGTCCAGGACAGCTGGGACTCCCTGCGCGACTTCGCCGGGGTCGATGACCAGTGGCGCCGCGACGTCCGGGAACAAGCCGGCGAGGCACTGGCGACGGCTCGCGAGCACCTCGGGGACGAGGCCGACGTCGTGACGGTCTCGCGCACCGCGTCGTCGGTGCCGCAGGCGCTGCTGGACGAGAGCCGCGCGCGGGGGGCACGCCTCGTGGTGGCCGGCTCCGCCTCGCACGGCGCCCTCGGGCGGATCGCCTTCGGCAGCACGAACGACCGCCTCGCGCACAGCTCGGCGATCCCCGTGGCGCTCGCCCCGCGCGGCTTCCGCGCCCACGAGGGCGGCATCGAGCGCCTCGTCGTGGCGGTCGATCCCACGGCGTCCGACGCTGCCCTGGACGCGCCGATCGCCTCGCTCGCGACCTGGCTCGGGGTCCCCGTCGAGATCGTGACGTTCGCCGTCCGCAGCGGCTCGCGCACCGCCTTCTCCGCGTTCGCGGACCAGGGAGTGCGCGAGGCTTGGGCGGCGCTCGTGCACACCCACCAGGAGCAGCTGGCCGAGGGCATCCGCGCGCGGGCGCCGGAGGTGAAGGTGACCACCACCCAGGTCACCACCGCCGAGCGCTGGTCGCTGGCGCTGGAGTCCTTCGAGTGGCGGCCGGGCGACCTCCTCGCGGTCGGGTCGAGCCGGCACGGCCCGGTGGCACGGGTCTTCATCGGCTCCACCGCCACGCGGATCGTCAACCACAGTCCCGTCCCGGTGATGCTGCTCCCCCGCCCCGGCGCGCGGGCCTCCTGACCGCCGAACGCACGAGCGCGGCGCCCCGGGCCGACGTGAGTCGGACGGGACGCCGCGCTCGGCGACGGGACGGGGCTCAGCGAGCCGCGCTGCCCTCGGTGTAGTCGTCGTCGGTCTGCTTCCACGAGAAGTGCGAGCGCAGGGCCTTGCCGGTGGCCTCGATCGGGTGACCGGCCTCCTTCTCGCGCAGCTCGAGGAACTCCTTGCC
>JBEVDF010000137.1:0-5044 GCA_040514145.1 Aeromicrobium sp. | reverse complement strand
GAGCGCCTGCGCGAGAGCGTGCGCCGCGCGGTGGCCGACGCGGACTTCGGGGGCGGCGACTCCGACGACACGATCGCGGTCGAGCTCGCGGGGGTCACCCGGTTCGTGTCGCGCTCCAAGGTCACCCACGCCGAGGCCCAGGGCGACTACGTCCGGCTGCACACGCTCGACGGCGCGAGCCACCTCATCCGCACGCCCCTGGGCTCCCTCGCGGAGGACTGGGCCGACGCCGGCTTCCTGCGCATCCATCGCAGCCTCGCGGTGAACCGCGCCCACATCCTCGAGGTCCGCATGTCCTCCGGCCGCGCCAGCGTGGTGGTCCCCGCCGCCGGCGGCACCACCATCGAGCTCCAGGTCGCCCGGCGCCACACCCGCGCCCTGCGCGAGCTGATCGGCGAGCACACGCCGTGACCGACGAGAGCCCGAACGGGTCGGGCCGGGTCCGGATCACCAGCCCCCTCTCGTCGGCACCACCCCACGTGCGCAGCACGGTGGGGCAGGAGATCGACGAGGCCACCGGCGTCGGCGAGGTCTACATGCAGTCACTCATCCGGTCGCAGCTGCGGGCCGCCATGACGGTGGCGATCACGCTGCTGCTCACCGTCGTGAGTCTGCCGCTGTTCTTCTCGTGGGTCCCGGGTCTCAACGACATCCGTGTCCTGGGCATCCCGGTGCCGTGGCTCGTGCTCGGCGGCGGCGTCCACGCGGGCGTGATCCTCCTGGGCTGGCTCTACGTCCGGCACGTCGAGCGCGTCGAGCGCCTCTTCGCCCTGCTGGTCGAACCGGGCGACACGCGCCCATGAGCCCGACCTGGGGCATCGTGGCGGTCGCGCTGGTCTCGATCGCCACCTTGGCCATCGGGGCGTTCGGCCTGCGGATCAGCCGCACCACGAGCGACTTCTACGTCGCGTCGCGGTCGGTGTCGCCGGCGTTGAACGGCTCGGCGATCAGTGGCGAGTACCTGTCGGCCGCGTCCTACCTGGGCATCGCGGGACTCGTCCTGATCCACGGGGCGGACATGCTCTGGTACCCCATCGGGTGGACCGCGGGGTACTTGCTCCTGCTGGTGTTCGTGGCCGCCCCGCTGCGCCGCTCGGGCGCCTACACGATCCCCGACTTCGCCCAGGTGCGCCTGCAGTCCGTGGCGGTGCGCCGGGTCTCGACCGCCCTCGTCGTGGCGGTCGGCTGGCTGTACCTGCTGCCGCAGTTCCAGGGCGCCGGCCTGACCCTGCAGGCCGTCCTGGACGCCCCGCGCTGGGTGGGCACCGTGCTGGTGGCCGTCATCGTGACGCTGAACGTCGTCCTGGGCGGCATGCGCTCGATCACCTTCGTCCAGGCGTTCCAGTACTGGCTGAAGGTCACCGCCCTGTTGATCCCGTTGATGTTCCTGCTGCTGGCCTGGTCGCGCGACGGGCGGCCGTCGGCGCAGGCGCCCACGGACTGGTGGGTCCCGCTCGGCGACGCCAGCCCCGAGAGCGTGTACTCGACGTACGCCGTCATCGTGGCGACCTTCCTCGGCACGATGGGCCTGCCCCACGTGGTGGTGCGCTACTACACGAACCCCGACGGTCACGCGGCCCGCCGCACGACCCTCATCGTGCTCGGGCTGGTCTCGGTGTTCTACCTGCTGCCCACCTTCTACGGCGTCCTCGGCCGGGTCTACGCCATCGACCTGATCGACTCCGGCCGCGCCGACACGGTGGCGCTCGAGCTGCCGAGCCGGCTCATCGAGGGCACGGCGGGCGAGCTGCTCACCGCCCTGGTGACCGCCGGCGCGTTCGCGGCCTTCCTGTCCACGTCGTCGGGCGTGACCATGGCCCTGGCCGGCGTGGTCGGCCAGGGACTCAGCAACCACGCCCCGTGGCGGGGCCGGCTCTCGTCGATCGCCGCGCTGCGGATCGCCGCTGCGGCCTGCGTGGCCGTGCCACTGGTGCTGGCGTTCATCGCCGAGCCGATCCCGGTGGCCAGCTCGGTGGTGTTCGCGTTCGCGCTGGCGGCCTCGACGTTCTGCCCCCTGCTCGTGCTGGGGATCTGGTGGCGCGGCCTGACGTCGGCCGGTGCCATCGCCGGCCTGATCGGTGGCGGCATCTGTGCGGGCGCGGCGCCCTTCGTCACGCTCGCACTCGAGGTGGAGGGCTGGTGGGGCACGCTCATGAGCCAGCCGGCGGTCTGGTCGGTGCCGGTGGGCTTCGGGCTCATGGTGGGCGTCTCGCTGGCGACCCGCGCCCGGGTGCCCGCGAACGTCGGCCGCACGATGGTGCGCCTGCACACGCCGGAGCGGGTGCAGGTGGACCGGCGGTTCTGAGTCAGACGCTGCGCGAGGTGTCGAGGCGGTCGAACGCGTCGAGCACGTCGCCGACCGAGGGCTTCTCGATCGTGGCGACCTCGGCCGCCCGGCCCTCGCGCTCCTGGCGCAGGTGTCGCTTGACCGTGGACGTGGAGCAGCCGAGGCGCTGCGCCAGCTCGCGGCAGGTCTCGTCGGGGTGGGCCTTGCGGGCGCCGATCACCTCGGCGTGGTCGACCGGGCCGCCGCCGACGCGCGCCGTGCCGTAGGGGCTGGACTCGACGCGCACCTCGATGCCGAGCTCGCGGCGCATCGTGCGGCGCTCGGCCTCGGTGGTGCAGGCGACGAAGCCCAGGACGTCGACGTCCACCACCGAGCGGTAGAGGCAGTCGTCGAGCACGGCACAGCCCGCACAGCGACGGTGGGCTGCGGCTCGCTTCGAGTGGTAGTCACGCCATTGCTCGACGGTGACGTCGCGGCGCGCGGGCGGGGACAAGAGGATCTCGTCCTGGTACATCTCCGGCGACAAGGCACACGGTGGGAGTGTCGGCGTCATTGCCATCTCCGATCCTGCAGGTGACCCCAGTCTAGAGGTACATTCCGCTGGTTTCGGAAGGTGCGACCCGATCGGCGGCGCCACTGTCCTCGCCGGGCGCGCCGGGCAGGGCGAGACGCATGTTCTGCAACTGGCTCTGCGCCTGCACCTGCTGGGCGTAGAGCGCGGCCTGGATGCCGTGGAAGAGACCCTCGAGCCACCCGACCAGCTGGGCCTGGGCGACGCGCAGCTCAGCATCGCTGGGGGCCTCCGCGTCGAACGGCAGGCTGAGTCGCTCGAGCTCGTCGACCAGCTCGGGCGCGAGGCCGTCCTTCAGCTCGTCGATCGACTGGTGGTGGATCTCGCGGAGGCGGGCGCGGCTGGCCTCGTCGAGAGGCGCGGCCTTCACCTCCTCGAGGAGCTGGCGGATCATGCCTCCGATCCGCATGACCTTGGCTGGCTGCTCCACGAGGTCGGTCAGCGGTGTGCGTGCGGGCTCCGCGGCGGGGACGGGCTGGCCCTGGGGGTCGATGATCCGGTCGTCGGTCATGAGCCCCAGCCTAGGCCTCGGAGCCACGCGCGGCGCCCGGACCTCACTCCGTGACGTCGAGGACGACCTTGCCCACGTGCGACGACTCCTCGAGGATGCGGTGCGCGTCGGCGACCCGCGAGAGCGGCACCGTCTCGTGCACCACGGGCCCGAGAGTGCCGTCCTCGATCAGCGGCCAGACGTGCTCCACGAGCTCGGCCATGATCGCGGCCTTCTCCTCGATCGGCCGGAATCGCAAGGACGTGGCCGAGACGGTGGCCTGCTTCGCCAGCATCGCACCGAGGTTCAGCTCGCCCTTGCGTCCGCCCTGCAGGCCGATCACGACGATCCGCCCGCCGCGGGCGAGGGCGGCGACGTTCTGCGCGAGGTACTTCCCGCCGATGATGTCGAGCACGACGTCGACGCCGCCGAGGTCCTGACACGTCTCCACGAAGTCGTCCTCGCGGTAGTTCACGACCACGTCGGCGCCCAGGCCGCGGACGACCTCGGCCTTCTGGGCGCTGCCGACGGTGGTGACCACGGTGGCGCCGAAGGCCTTGGCCAGCTGGATGGCGGTGGTGCCGATGCCGCTGGCGCCGCCGTGCACGAGCAGCTTCTGGCCCTCACGGAGGCCGGCGAGCATGAAGACGTTGGACCAGACGGTCGCGTACGTCTCGGCGATGGCGGCGGCGTCGATGAGGGAGATCCCGGCGGGCACGGGCACGACCTGCCCGGCCGGCGCGACGACCCGCTCGGCGTAGCCACCGCCGCTCAGCAGGACGCAGACCTCGTCGCCCGGGGTCAGCCCGGTGACGCCCTCGCCCAGCTCCTCCACGACGCCGGAGCACTCCAGGCCGAGGACGTCGGTGATGCCGGGCGGCGGCGGGTAGTGGCCCTCCCGCTGCAGCAGGTCGGCGCGATTGACTCCCGCGGCCGCGACCCGGACGAGGACCTCGCCGGGGCCGGGCTCGGGATCGGGGAGGTCGGCGACGACGAGGTGGTCGGGGCCTCCGGGCTCTTCGACGATGACGGCTCGCATGTGCTCCACGGTAGTGACCGGCACACTGGACTCCATGCAGGTGACGCTCGTCCAACTGGCCGCCACCCTCGACTCGGCCGAAAACCGCGCCCAGGTGGAGGGTCGCCTCAGCAACATCGAGGGCTCCGATCTCGTGGTGCTGCCCGAGGCGACGATGCACGACTTCGGGCCTGCCGACCACGACCTCGCGGCCGCCGCCGAGCCGCTGGACGGCCCGTTCGTGGACCTGCTCACGCGCGAGGCCCGGCGCCTCGGCACCACGATCGTGGCGGGGATGTTCGAGCGCACCGACGACCTCCCGTACAACACGCTCGTCATGATCGGCCCCGACGGCGACCTGGCCGCGACGTACCGCAAGATCCACCTCTACGACTCGTTCGGCTACCGGGAGTCCGAGCGGCTGCGGGCCGGCGAGATCGAGCCCGTCGTGGTGCCTGTCCAGGACCTCACCGTCGGTCTGATGACCTGTTACGACCTGCGCTTCCCCGAGCTGGCGCGCCGGCTGGTGGACCTCGGGGCCGACACGTTCGTCGTCCCCGCCGCGTGGGTCGCCGGCGAGCACAAGGTCGAGCACTGGCGCACGCTGCTGCGAGCGCGGGCCATCGAGAACACCGTGTGGGTGGCCGCGGCCGGGCAGGGGGGCTCGCGCTACAGCGG
>JBEVDF010000009.1:0-8866 GCA_040514145.1 Aeromicrobium sp. | reverse complement strand
GGCGCCCAGGCGCACGGCTTCGCGCAGTGCGGGAACGGTGTTCTCGGGGTGGGTCGCGCTCTGGCCCCGGTGTGCGGTGATCCGCGGAGCTGTCGTCATGGCTTCCACGGTGCCCCGCCCACCTGACCGGGAGATGAACGCAGGCTGTGGATCCGCCGAATTCGCGGCGCCCGCCGAGCCGACCGATCCGACTGACCGTTCCTTGTCGCGCTAGCCTCCGGGGATGAGGATCTTGCGCCTGATCGCCGACGTGTACTGGTTCGTCAGCCGGTGGAGCTTCCGCTCGGAGCCGGCGCCGAAGGGGCCCACGATCCTGATCGCGGGCCCGCACACGTCGAACTGGGACTTCGTCCTCATGCTGGCCATCGCGTGGAAGTGCGGCTTCCGTCCGCACTTCCTGGGCAAGAAGGAGCTCTTCCGCGGCCCCGCCGGCCCCTTCATGCGGGCGCTGGGCGGCATCGAGGTCGACCGCAAGAACCCCGCCGGGATCATCGAGGAGCTCATCGAGCGCGCGCGCACGGGCGAGGACTTCCAGCTCGTGATCACCCCCGAGGGCACCCGCGGCAACGTCAAGCGCTGGAAGTCCGGCTTCTACCGACTGGCCCGCGAGGCCGACGTCCCCGTCACCCTCGGCTACTGCGACCGCACCACCATGACCGCCGGCCTCGGCCCCACGATCAGCCTCACCGGCGACGTCCGCGCCGACATGGACGTCATCCGCGCGTTCTTCGCCGACAAGGCCGGGGTCCGTCCCGAGCGTCGCGTCGAGCCGCGCCTGGCCGAGGAGGACCGCGCGGCCGAGTGAGGCCCCTCTCCCGTGCTTCCACCGCTCGAGTTTTGTGACGCGGTTCGGGCGATATCGCCCCCGAATGGCGAATGCCGTCACAAAAGTCGGGCCGGGGCGGGGAGCGTCAGCGGTGCGGTTCGGGGCGACTAGACTCGTGCCTCGTGACCGAGACGCCTGAGCTTCCCGAGGACGACCTGCCCGAGCAGATGCGGGTGCGCCGGGAGAAGCGCCAGCGGATGCTGGACGCCGGCGTCGACCCGTACCCGTTGCTCGTCGAGCGCACCCACACGATCCGCGAGATCGTCGACGCGCACGACCCCGAGCAGCTCGGCCCCGACGCGCACACCGGCCTCACCGTCTCGATCACGGGCCGCGTCATCTTCCTGCGCAACACCGGCAAGCTCTGCTTCGTCCGGCTGCGCGAGGGCGACGGCAGCGAGGTCCAGGCGATGCTCTCCCTCGCCGAGGTGGGGGAGGAGTCGCTGGCCGACTTCAAGGCGCTCGTCGACCTGGGAGACCACCTGGCCGTCACCGGTGAGGTCATCACGAGCCGCCGCGGCGAACTGTCGATCATGGCCTCGTCGTGGCTGATCGCGGCCAAGACGCTGCGCCCCCTGCCGGTGGAGCACAAGCCACTGTCCGACGAGTCCCGCACGCGGATGCGCTACCTCGACCTCGTCGTCCGTGACGAGGCCCGCCAGAACGTGCGCGTGAAGGCCGCCGTGCTGAAGTCGCTGCGCGCCACCTTGGACCGGCACGGGTACATCGAGGTCGAGACGCCCGTCCTGCAGCACACCAACGGCGGCGCCGCGGCGCGCCCGTTCCACACGCACCTCAACGCCTTCGACGAGCCGCAGCTGCTGCGCATCGCGCTGGAGCTGCACCTCAAGCGCGCCCTCGTGGGCGGCATCGACAAGGTCTACGAGATCGGCAAGACCTTCCGCAACGAGGGCGTCGACAACACCCACAACCCCGAGTTCATGATGCTCGAGGCGTACGAGGCCTACGGCTCGTACGACACGATGGCCGAGCTGGTCCAGGACCTCGTCGTCGACGCCGCCCGTGCCGTGGGCAAGACGGTCGTCACGGGCCGCGACGGCTCCACGATCGACCTCGAGGCGCCCTGGCGCCGTGCCACGATCCACGAGCTCGTCGGCGAGGCCGTCGGCGAGACCGTCGACGTCGAGACCTCCGAGCAGCACCTGCGCGAGCTGGCCGACCGCCACGAGGTCTCGCTGCAGGACGGCTGGGGCGCGGGCGAGATCGTGCTCGAGCTCTTCGAGAAGCTCGTCGAGCACACCCTCATCCAGCCCACCTTCGTGTGCGACTACCCCGAGGCCGTGCGGCCGCTGGCGAAGAAGCACCGCACCACCCCGGGCCTGGTCGAGGCGTGGGACCTCATCATCAACGGTGTCGAGCTGGCGCCGGCGTACTCCGAGCTGAACGACCCGGTCGTCCAGCGCGACCGGCTCGAGGAGCAGGCCCGCCTCGCGGCCGCCGGCGACCCCGAGGCGATGGACGTCGACGAGGACTTCCTGCGGGCGCTCGAGTTCGGCATGCCTCCCGCCGGCGGCATCGGCCTGGGCGTCGACCGGCTGGTCATGCTGCTGCAGGGCATCGGCATCCGGGAGGCCATCCTCTTCCCGGTGCAGCGCCGCGAGTAGGTCGCGCGCTCAGCCCCGGGCGAGGTTGCGCAGCAGGAACGCCTCGGCGAGCACGACCCGCTCGAACTCGGCCAGGTGCAGGCCCTCGTTGGCTCCGTGGGCGCGCGTGTCGGGGTCCTCGACTCCCGTGACCAGCACGCTGGCCTGCGGGAACGTCTCGAGGAACTCCGCGATGAACGGGATCGAACCGCCGATGCCCATGTCGACCGGCGCGGTTCCGTCCCACGCCTCCGTGAAGGCGGCGCGGGCCGCGTCGTAGGCCGGGCCGGTGGCGTCGATCGACGTCGCCTCGCCGGTGTCGACGACGGAGAAGGTGAGCTCGGCGCCCCACGGGACGTGCTGTTCGCAGTGCCGGCGCAGGCACTCCACCGCGTTCGCCGCGGTGTCGCCCGGTGCGATGCGCAGTGACACCTTGGCGCGAGCGGCCGGGACGAGCGTGTTGCTCGCGCCGTCGACCGCGGGAGCGTCCAGGCCCGTGACGGACAGAGCGGGCTTGGTCCACAGCCGCTCCACGACCGACCCGGACCCGATCCACTCCACGCCGGCGACCGCGCCGGACTCGGCCCGCAGGCGATCCTCCGGGTACTCGACGTCCGCGGCGGGCCCGTGGTGAAGGCCCTCGACGGCCACGTCGCCCGCGTCGTCGTGGAACGAGGCGATGAGGCGGCTCAACGCGATGAGCGCGTCGGGAACGAGTCCGCCCCACATGCCGGAGTGCACGGCATGGGTCAGGGTGCGGACCTCGACGTCGGCCCGCACCAGACCGCGCAGGCTGGTGGTGAGCGCCGGGACGCCGATGTCCCAGTTGGCCGAGTCCGCGATCACGATGACGTCGGCGGCCAGGCGATCGCGGTGACGGCGCAGGAGCTCGGGAAGGGTGTCGGAGCCGACCTCCTCCTCGCCCTCGATGAACAGCGTGACGCTCACGGGCAGGTCGTCACCGAAGACGCGCAACGCCCCGAGGTGGGCGGCGATCCCGGCCTTGTCGTCGGCGGCGCCGCGGGCGTACAGCCGACCGTCGCGCTCGGTCGGCTCGAACGGCGGAGAGTCCCATTCGGCGTGGTCGTTCTCGGGCTGGACGTCGTGGTGGGCGTACAGCAGCACGGTCGGGGCGCCGGCCGGACCGCTCTTGTGGGCGATGACCGCGGGGGCGCCGCCGTCGTCGCGCGCGCTGACGATGTCCACGGTGTCGAAGTCCTCGGCGCGCAGCAGTGCGGCCACGGCCTCGGCGCTGCGCTGCACCTCGGCGGCGCGCGCGGGGTCGGCGCTCACCGACGGGATGCGGACCAGGTCCTCGAGATCCCGGCGGATCCCGGGAAGGAGCTGCTGGACCCTGGCGCGGATGTCGAGACTCATGGACCCAACCTAGGACGCCCTCGGTATCAGGTGCTCCGGGGCGCACCTCTTCATGGGCGTCAGTCCGCGGCACGCACTCGGGGCGTCGGAGGCGGAACCTTCGAGTCCCCAGGGGTCCCCCCATGAGAACCAAGACCGAACAACTGGAGGCCCTCCGGGGCCGCTACCGCACCGTCGAGCAGGCCGTACCGGGCGACGAGGATCTCGGCCCGTTCAAGCTCCTCCCCGGGGTCTGGAGCAACGAGCCCGACCTCGCCGGCCGCGGCTGGAACATGATCGCGCTGCCCTTCGGCCCGCCGCAGGGCGCGACCTTCCGACCGCCCTACCGGCTGCTGATGAGCCAGTACAACGAGAAGCTGACCTTCAGCATCGTCGACAAGGCCGTGCCGAACCGCGGCATCGCCCCGGCGGCGGGCGGTCTCACGCCGAACGCCGACCAATTGCTCGTCGCGCTGGACTACGAGCAGGGCATCAAGCAGATCATCTCCGAGGACTTCCCGTCCTCGAACCTGACCGGTGCTCCCGACACGGCGATCCACCACGAGCCGGGACTCTTCCTGAGCATGACCGACCCGCTCGACGAGGACGTCGTGGACATCGCCCGGCTGGCCACGATCCCGCACGGCGACTCCGTCCTCGGCCTGGGCACCGCGTCGGTGTCGGACGGCCCGCCGTCGATCCCGGGCATCAACGCGCTGCCGCTCGGCGTCAACCAGGACGTCGACGCCAACCCGTACCTGCAGCCCTACAAGCACTTCCGTGACGCTCCGTTCCGTGGGCTGTTCAACCCCGTGGACTCGACCGCGCTGCTGAAGGCGGCGAACGAGGGCGTCGACATCGTCCGCACGACGAGGCTCGAGTTCGACAGCACCGTCGCCACCGGCGGCATCTCGAACATCCCCTTCGTCGTCCGCCAGGCGAACGCGTCGGAGATGAAGGCGACGTTCTGGATCCAGGAGGTCCGGCAGGAGGACGGCACCCTCGGGCTGCGTCTGCAGTACGCGCAGGTCGTCCAGCTGGACTTCTTCGACCGCTTCGACGGCGGCCCGGGCCGGATCAAGTGGCCCCACGTCAGCATCAACACGCTCGCGAAGGTCGAGGACGCTCCCGCCCCCGCGGCGGCGGGTGCCTCCGTGCTGCCGAGCTGAACTCGCTCCGGGCGGGGCCCCATGGCCCCGCCCACCCCCGCCTGCGGCCCGGGTATCACCCGCCGGGCCGGGGTCTCGTCGTACACACCACCTCTGGAACAGGACCACCGAGATGACCGACATCCGCTTCGAAGGCGACTTCATCCATCTGGAAGGCCTCGTCGTGCGCGCCACGGCGAACGACCTCATGCTCGACGCGACCGCGCGCCGCAAGACCAACACCCCGTTCCGGCGTGCGCTGGTCCACGACTTCGACGACGGCCTGACCCTCAACTGGGACAGCGACTATCCCGGCGGGGTCAGCGTCAACAGCTGCAAGCAGATCCTGGGCTTCAACAACCGGGACTGGCTGATCGTCCGCAGCAGGATCATGCAGCAGTTCGGCACCGACTTCATGCTCGACGGCGGCGCCGAGCGGCGTGGGCGGTTCTCCACGTCGCTCCGTCGCAACCCGTTCCGGCGCGCGCTGGTGCACGGCTTCGGCGACCAGCTGGTCCTGAACTGGGACCGCGACTACACCGGGGGCGTCGTAGTCAACGGCCGCGTCACGATCCCGGACGGCGCGGTCGTCGCGGGCCAGGACGTGGCCGCCACCCTCACGAGCCTGGCCGGCCAGGTCACCACCCTGACCACCGAGCTGACCGCGGCCACCGCGGCGATCGCCGACCTCACGGCCCGCGTGACGGCACTGGAGTCGGAGGTCACGCCATGAGCGTGCGGTCGGTGCGCCAGGCGATGTCCGCGATGGGCCTGGGCGGCACCGGGAACCTCTCGGTCATGCGCGACGTGCTCGGCTTCTGGCGCGGCACGCCGCCGCCGGACCCCGACACCGGGACGCCGGTGCAGGTCACCCTCGGCGAGGCCTTCACGGCGCTCGAGCGCAAGCACGTCCACCTCAACCTGATCGAGGTCGGCTTCGACGCCGCCTCGGTGACCTTGGCCGAGGCGGACGAGCGGGTGGACTACGCCGTGCACCGGATCCGGCGGATCTACGCCAACGCGTCGCTCGGGCTCGGCCGGGTCCAGTACTTCTGGATCGACGTGCCCACGGCCGACGGCTACGAGGACATCGGCAGCGAGTCCGAGGCCGACGACCTCTCCGACGACTGGGACGTCCCGAACGACGGGATCGACATGTTCCTCGTCGCGAACATCAGCGACGACTTCGTGGGGATCTCCCCGGTGCCCGGTGACTGCAGCAAGGGCGGGAAGTCCGACGGCCTCGTCGGAGGCGAGGTCGGGCGCGCGGCGGAGGGCTTCTCCCGCACGGCGGCGCACGAGCTCGGCCACTTCCTCGACCTCTCCCACAACCACCAGGACGCCTGTCCCACGGCCACGTCGGCGCGGGAGAACCTCATGGCCCAGACGCGGTGCGCGGTGAGCGCCCGCAGCTCGGTCCTGTTGACCTCGGGCCAGGGCAGCACCGTGCGCGGTCGCTGCCAGACCCGTGCGGGCCAATGAGACCCGCACGCGAAAGGACGCATCATGCCTGACACCACCCCCTTCGAACAGCGCGACGACGACGAACTCGTCCAGCTCGCGCACCGTTCGCGCGGCGACATCGCGAAGGACTCGCTGATCGCCCTCGTGCGACGCGACTCCGACCGGGCCACCCCGGTGGCGGTCGAACTGCTCACCGCCCATGCCGAGCCTCGGGTGAGGTCGCTCGCGGCGGTCACCCTGGGCCGCACGGACGATCCCGACGTGCCCGCGGCCCTCGTGCGGGCGCTCGCCGACGCCGATCCCGCCGTGGTGCGCCGGGCGGCGCAGTCGCTCGCCCGCGTGGGCGACGAGTCCGCGCTGCCCGAGCTCGCCCGGACGCAGCCGTCCCCGGCCACCCCGGCCGGGCGCGCGGTGCTGACCGCTCGCATGCTCCTCGGCTACCGGGCGCACCGACCTGAGCTGCTCGTGCCGGCCACGGCCGAGGTCACCGAGTTCGGGCGGCGTCGCGGAGAGGAGATCACCTTCGGCGGGCGCGCCAAGGTCGCGAAGGCGACGGTGCTGGCCGCCGTGCGCGCGGAGGTCCCGGCCCTGACGTTCGCCCCGAACGACCTGCTGACGTTCACGTGCTCGGGGGCTGCGGGAGCCGTGGCCCTCGTGGAGGACGTCGGCGAGGTCGACCTCTCGGTGCCGCAGATGCTCGGCGTCATGGTGCGTGAGCGCGTGTGCTCCGAGCGGTACTCGCTGGACTGCTACGTCCTCAGCGACGACCGCGACGCCACCGGTGGCAGGCGGCCGTACCTGTGGCTCGTGCGCCCGAGCGGCCGAGTAGTGCACGTGGGCCGCGTGGAGGTGGACGACGACCGCGCCCGGTTCTCCGTCACCGGGTCGGTGGCGCCCTACGCCAACCCCGTGAAAGTGGTGGGTGAGCGCACCGCGGCGGGCACCCTCACGATCGAGTCGGCCCTCGTGGGCAAGCCGTCCACCGGAGCCGCGAAGGCCGCGACCCCTCCGGCCCGCGAGGCCCTGATGCGGTGACCCGATTCCGCCAACAGCGAACACCGGAAGCCGCACCGCCCTATGACGGTTGAGTTAAGCAACTGGACAGGGCGAGGCGGGTCACCGAGACACGTCTATGCTGAAAAGACCAGTCCAGCAGAGGGGACCGACATGTTCGAAAGATTCACCGACCGGGCCCGACGAGTCGTGGTGCTCGCGCAAGAAGAAGCGCGCATGCTCAGCCACAACTACATCGGCACCGAGCACATCCTGCTGGGCCTCATCCACGAGGGTGAGGGCGTCGCCGCGAAGGCACTGGAAAGCCTTGACATCTCGCTTGAGGCCGTCCGCGGCCAGGTCGAGGACATCATCGGCCAGGGCCAGCAGGCTCCCAGCGGGCACATCCCGTTCACTCCGCGCGCCAAGAAGGTGCTCGAGCTGAGCCTGCGCGAGGCGCTGCAGCTGGGACACACCTACATCGGCACCGAGCACATCCTGCTCGGCCTGATCCGCGAGGGCGAGGGCGTCGCCGCCCAGGTCCTGGTGAAGCTGGGCGCCGACCTCAACCGCGTCCGCCAGCAGGTCATCCAGCTGGTCAGCGGGTTCCAGGGCAAGGAGTCCGAGACCACGGGCGCCGGCACCGAGGCCCCCGCCGCGGCGTCGAGCGCCGTGCTCGACCAGTTCGGCCGCAACCTGACCCAGGCCGCCCGCGAGGGCAAGCTCGACCCGGTCATCGGCCGGGCCGACGAGGCCGAGCGCGTCATGCAGACCCTGAGCCGCCGTACGAAGAACAACCCTGTCCTCGTGGGCGAGCCCGGCGTCGGCAAGACCGCCGTCGTCGAGTCGCTGGCGCAGGACCTCGTGCGCGGCGACGTGCCCGAGACGCTCAAGGACAAGCAGATCTACACGCTCGACCTCGGCGCGCTCGTGGCCGGCTCGCGCTACCGCGGTGACTTCGAGGAGCGCCTGAAGAAGGTGCTCAAGGAGATCCGCACTCGCGGCGACATCATCTTGTTCATCGACGAGATCCACACCCTCGTGGGTGCGGGTGCCGCCGAGGGCGCGATCGATGCCGCCAGCATCCTCAAGCCGATGCTGGCTCGCGGTGAGCTGCAGACCATCGGCGCCACCACGCTCGACGAGTACCGCAAGCACTTCGAGAAGGACGCGGCGCTCAACCGCCGGTTCCAGCCGGTGCTCGTCAACGAGCCCTCGGTCGCGGACTCGGTCGAGATCCTCAAGGGGCTGCGCGACCGGTACGAGGCGCACCACCGCGTCTCGATCACCGACGAAGCCCTGGTGGCCGCCGCCACGATGGCCGACCGCTACGTGAGCGACCGGTTCCTGCCGGACAAGGCGATCGACCTGATCGACGAGGCCGGTGCGCGCCTGCGCATCCGTCGCGCCGCCGCTCCGCCGGAGTTCAAGGAGTTCGACGAGCAGATCGCCGACGTCCGCCGCCGCAAGGAGGG